>JAPFCT010000027.1 GCA_026169575.1 Faecalimonas sp. | reverse complement strand
TTCTTTACCGGTATGATCTTGATTTTGCTCGTAGTCAGCCCCGTGCTGAAACTTGCGGGTCTGGAACAGACATTTCACGAGCGCTTTGAGGAGCATGCTTATGAGGAAGAATTAAGAAGGATCGAGAAGAAGACAAGTTATTTAAGGGAAATCAAGCCGGAAGAGTATCTGTCTTTGGAACGTGGCGGCAGCGAACAGGCATTGGAGGATCTGTATGCAGCTGACAGAATCCAGAGGGAAGATGCCGGGGCAGAAATGGAAGGAGGCGAACGCGATGAATAAGGAATGGAGGGGATGGAAGTTTCCAGGAGAGTTCCCCAAAAAGCAGCAGCTGTTCCTCCTTCTGCTTGTCGGCATCCTTCTTGTTGTGATCGCGATCCCGACTCCGGAGCAAAAGGAGAGTCCGGAGAAGGAGGAGTGCGTGGAGCGTTTGGAAGATACAGATTTAGACGGTTACCGGGCATCACTGGAGCGGGAACTGGAGGAAATTCTGGCACAGACGGAAGGGGTGGGAGATGTGCAGGTGATGATCACATTTCATACCTCGGCGGAGAAGATCGTAGAAAAGGATCTGGAGAAAAGTGATTCTGCAAGGCAGGAGATGACTGTTCTTCAGGATACTTCCGACGGGGCGCACACCCCATATGTCCGCAAGGAGATCCGCCCGCAGGTGGAAGGCGTGCTGATCAGTGCAGAAGGAGGAAATCATGCAGTTGTGCGAAAAGAGATCACGGAGGCAGTGCAGGCATTATTTGGCATTGAAACGCATAAAATTAAAATAATGAAGCAGAGTGATTCAAAGAAGGAGGGTTCATTTTGAAAAAATTATTTAAGAAGAATCAGGTAATCATCGCAACACTGGCAGTTATGATCGCGGTCGCAGGCTATCTGAATTATTCGGGGAAACTGTTTGGCGGAGAGGAAGGAAAAGAGACGAGCGGAGAACTGGCAAATAAAGAGCTGCTTGATATTTCTGACCAGGAACTTGCAGAGACGGCGGGAGACATTGAAAGTACGGACCAGGAAGCGGCGCTGGATGACACGGTAGAGGGGACACCGGGAGAGGCGGTACTTACAAACGGAGAGGCGAGCAAAGTCGTGGCGGAAGCAAAAGTCTCAAGAGAGCAGGTGCGCGCGAAAAACAAGGAGACACTGCAGGCGATCATTGATAATGCGGAGATCGGGGAGGAGCAGAAGCAGCAGGCAGTCAACGAGATGATCCAGCTGACCGATCTGTCGGAGAAAGAAGTGGCGGTGGAGACGCTTCTTGCATCAAAAGGATTTTCGGAGACGGTTGTGAACCTGACGGTGGACAGTGCAGATGTCGTTGTAAGCAATTCGGATCTGACCGATGCAAACCGTGCGCAGATCGAGGATATCGTGACGAGAAAGACCGGGATCGCTCCGCAAAATATCGTGATCACTCCGATACATAGCGAGGAGAAGGCGGCGGAGACAGATGTTGAGGAAAAATAGTTTTTGTTGATAAACAAAAGAAGAGTTGCTATAATAGAAACGTTGAAAAAAAGCAAAGCAGGAGAACATTATGTCAAATATTACGAATGAAATAAAGAAACGAAGAACATTTGCGATCATTTCTCATCCCGATGCCGGTAAGACGACATTGACAGAGAAGTTTTTATTATACGGCGGTGCGATCAACCAGGCAGGATCTGTCAAGGGGAAGGCGACCGCAAAACATGCAGTGTCCGACTGGATGGAGATTGAGAAGGAGAGAGGAATCTCGGTGACTTCTTCCGTACTCCAGTTTAACTATGACGGCTACTGTATCAATATTCTGGATACACCGGGACACCAGGATTTCTCGGAAGACACCTATCGTACGCTGATGGCGGCGGATTCTGCGGTCATGGTCATTGACGCATCCAAGGGTGTGGAGGCACAGACGAGGAAGCTTTTTAAAGTCTGTGTGATGCGCCATATTCCGATCTTTACGTTTATCAACAAGATGGACCGTGAGGCGAGAGATACTTTTGAACTTCTGGATGACATTGAGAAGGAACTGGGGATCGCGACCTGTCCTGTCAACTGGCCGATCGGTTCCGGAAAGGCATTTAAAGGGGTCTATGACAGAGAGCACAGAGAGATTGAACTGTTCTCAGATACGCAAAAAGGAACCAGAATGGGAGAAGTGAAGAAAATTGCATTGGATGATCCGGAAGTGGGCACACTGATTGAGGAAGATGCGCTCGCACTTCTTGAGGAGGAGATCGAACTGCTGGACGGCGCAAGCGCCGAGTTTGACCAGGAGCTTGTAAGCAAGGGAGAGCTTTCCCCGGTATTTTTCGGTTCGGCGCTCACAAACTTTGGCGTGGAGACATTTCTGCAGCATTTCCTCTCCATGACATCGTCTCCGCTTCCAAGAAAGTCAGACAAAGGCGAGATCGATCCGATGACGGAGAAAGATTTCTCTGCATTTGTCTTTAAGATCCAGGCAAATATGAATAAGGCACACCGTGACCGTATCGCATTTATGCGGATCTGTTCCGGGGAATTTGAGGCGGGAATGGAAGTTTATCATATGCAGGGCGGAAGAAAAGTGCGTCTGTCACAGCCGCAGCAGATGATGGCAAGCGAGAGGAAGATGGTGGAGAAAGCGTACGGAGGAGATATCATCGGTGTGTTTGACCCGGGGATTTTCTCGATCGGTGATACGCTTACGACTTCATCCGAGAGATTCTGTTATGAGGGAATCCCGACATTTGCGCCGGAGCATTTCGCGAGAGTGCGCCAGGTCGATACGATGAAGCGGAAGCAGTTTATCAAGGGGATCAATCAGATCGCGCAGGAAGGTGCGATCCAGATCTTCCAGGAGTACAATACCGGGATGGAGGAGATCATCGTCGGAGTTGTCGGAGTACTTCAGTTTGACGTGTTAAAATATCGTCTGGAAAATGAGTACAATGTGGAGATCCGCATGGATCAGCTGCCGTATGAGCATATCCGCTGGATCGAGAATACAGACATCGATCTTGACAAGGTGATCGGAACTTCTGACATGAAGAAGATCAAGGACTTAAAAGACCGTCCGCTTCTGTTATTTGTCAACAGCTGGAGTATCCGCATGACGCTGGATCGAAATGAAGGGCTTGTTCTGTCTGAGTTTGGCCGCTCTTAAAGTTTTTTGTTTGCAAACAGTGAGAAATTTGTTATAATGACTATCATAGACAGTGAACCAGACAGGAGGTTTTAGAAATGGTAAAAGACGAAAGAAATACGTATACGATACATCAGGATCCGAATCTCGGAGAAGTGCAGATTGCGGATGAAGTTGTTGCGATTATCGCGGCGCTTGCAGCTACAGAGGTGGAAGGCGTTGCTTCGATGGCGGGCAACATCACCAATGACCTGATTGCAAGACTTGGAATGAAGAATCTGTCAAGAGGCGTGAAAGTCGATGTACTTGAAGGGATCGTGACAGTATCTCTGGCGCTTGTCCTGAAATATGGATACAGTATCATGG
>JAPFCT010000047.1 GCA_026169575.1 Faecalimonas sp. | reverse complement strand
CGACATCTCCGTTTGCTGTGGGCTATCTTGTAATAGCAGTACTAGCGCTGATCTTCCATATGGGACGAAGCAGCTGGTTTAAAGGACCGGATCATTTTGATTATGTATAGTCAGATTTGAATATAGTGAAACCGCAGATGCATAAGAGTGAGAGGCGTCTGCGGTTTTATTTTAGCTGTCAACAGAAACTATTTTTCCTTTTATATACGGAAATAGAGAAGTTGAGGAAACGATGACAATTTAATATTCTAAAGGCAAGAAAGAAATCGCGATTTAACTCTAAAGAAAAAGTTATATAGAAAGGAAAAATAGATATGGAAACGAAAGTTAAGAAAGGTTATGGAAAGGGCTGGGCGCTAATTCTTTATTCATTCCTTGCATATTTTACAGCAACCGCTGTAGGAAGTGCGATGAATGCGGCATCTGGTACATTGTCGGAATTAAGAGGATGGAATGCTGCAATGCTGACAAGCTTTATTTCACTGGGCGCAATCGCAAATGTAGTTGCAGGTTTTGTATTTGGTAAATTATCAACAAAAGCATCTGCTAAAAGGCTTAGTATTGTTTGTGCTGTTGTTTGGATCATTGGTGTGATTGGAATGGGAGTTACAACAAACCTTTGGTTATTTGCTGTATGCTTAATTGTTGCAAATGGTATTTCAAGTGCACTTGGTTATCAGTTATCACCAGTAATGATCGCCAGATGGTTTCCTAAGCGGAAAGGTATCATCATGGGGATTGTAACAATGGGTATCCCGCTTTGTTCAGGAGTTGCTACAATGATGTATCAGGCTGGTTATGCAGCAATGGGATCACTTGGTGGCTTTCTTCCGTTTATTGCAGTTGTAATAGTAGCACTAATTATTCTGATTGTATTTCTTGCAGATAATCCGGCAGATAAAGGATTTACTCCTGATAATGGAAGTAATGTAGAAGGAGAAGAAGAAAAAGGTATTAACACAAATAGTATTTGGACAACAAAGAAATTACTTTCAACTCCACAGGTGTGGATCCACGGTATTACATTGGGAACACAGCTTCTGTTTGCCAGCGGTCTTATGGTTCAGTTATTTCCAAGACTTCTGGAGATTGGTTTTGATCCGGGAACAGCCGGAATGATGATGCTTGCATCTGGACTTCTTGCATTACCGGGTTCTTATCTATGTGGTGTAATTGATTCTAAAATTGGAGCAAGAAAAGCCGCATATACATCCTATATCTTTGGTATTGTAGCTATGGTTCTCAATTTAACAGGTAATACAGTGTGCGTGTGGTTATCTCTTGTGTGTATTGGACTTGTTGTAGGTGGTGCAGCAAACTGGCCGGCATCCTTGTGTATTGAGGAGTTTGGAGATAGTTTCGCAAATGGATATGGAATCATTCAGCCTATGATTCAGACAGTAGGTGCGGTCGGACCGGCATTCTTTGCAGTATTCTATGGAATGACTGGAAGCTATCGTATTCCATATATTTGCGGTGCAGTTTTAATGTTAGTTGGATTGGTTGCATTTGCCCTTCTGGCAAAACCTGGGTTTGTGAAAAAAGAAGAAGAAAAATGTAGAAAATAAAGGGATGTGTATATGAGCGAGTATAAAGTATTTACAGTAAATCCTGGTTCTACATCAACGAAAATTACCCTCTTTAAAGGAGAAAAAAAGTTATATTCTGCAAATGTCAGCCATGATGCAGAAGTATTGGCTCAGTATAAGACTCTCGAAGAGCAACTGGCATATCGAAAAGAAACAATAGAAAATCTTTTAAAAGAAAATCATGTAGATTTAAACCATTTAGATGCTTGTGTAGGACGCGGCGGTGGTTTGCTGGCAATGGATGGAGGGACATACGAAATCGATGCTCTGGTTTTGGAACACTCCATCCATGCGGCAAATGGAGTTGTTCATCCGGCATGTCTTGGACCGAGTATTGCTTATGAATTTGCAGAAAAATATAATGCAAAAGCATACGTGGTAAATCCGCCGGATGTAGATGAACTTCAGGATCTGGCAAGATTGACCGGAATTAAAGGTGTGTATCGAGGAGTTCATCTTCATGCTTTAAATTTAAAGGAAACTGCAATTCGTCATGCGGAAAAGAATGGGAAAAAGTATGAAGAATGCAATTATGTGGTTTGCCATATTGGTGGAGGGATCTCTGTTTCAGCACACCGCGCAGGTAAGATGGTGGATGGTTTTGATATTGTAGGCGGAGAAGGTCCGATGGCACCGACCAGATGTGGAAGCGTGGCTGTAGCCGATCTCTTGAAATATTGCATGGATAAAGACATTAAAACGGTGAAGCAGCTGTGTACTAAAAGCGGAGGTTTCGTTAATCACCTGGGAATATCCGATGCAATTGAATTAACAGAAAGAGCGGCGAAGGGTGATCGGTACGCTGAAATGCTTTGGAACACAATGATTTATCAGATTGAAAAATGTATTGGTGCAATGGCAACAGTACTGCATGGTAAGGTTGATGGTATCCTTCTTAGTGGTGGGATGGTCTATAATGAAAATTTGGTTGAGCAGATTAAAAATGTGTGCGAGTGGATAGCACCTGTCAGTGCGTATCCTGGTGAGTTTGAAATGGAAGCTATGGCAGCCGGGGCTTCTCGTGTCATGGCGGGCAAAGAAGAAGTAAAACAATATACGGGAATCTGTAAATTTCAGGGTTTTGATTTTGAATAATGTAAAAGACAGAACAAGCGGGAGAAAATCAGTCTCTCGCTTGTTCTGTCTTATTTCTCATCAAAAAAATCAATAATTTCTTTCTTTGTTTTTAGCATTTGTAATTCTTCTATATTGATAGAAGCATCGTAGAAAGTATGAAGAAGACGGAATAAAAAAGTTACATCGTCTGGGTGAAATGCCGCCATTACAATAATTCTGATTTTATGACAATTCCATATAATTCGGTGATCTAATGTGACAACAGATAATTTCGTTTCTTTCGAGGGAGTAAGTGAATGAAGAAACAAAATTCCGGGACCTGTGGCACAGGTTGAAATTGATTCACGTCTTAGGATATCTGATAAATATTTAGGAGCTACTAAATGATTCTGTATAAAATCAGAAGCCATGTGTTCAATAATTGAAAAACGGTCAGTCAAATGAATTTTCTCGTGCCAGAAAGCATGTTCAAGTAATTTTTTTAGAGAGATCTCTTTAGAAGAACAAAGCTGAACAATCTGTTTTTCCTGTATATATGCAGACAATGTCAAATAGTCACGAGGGGTGAGAAAGTGACTGATCTGTATAATATCCGTTTCGGAATGGTTAGTTATAGGTTTTCGAACAGTCGATAAAATTAAATCTATATTTTTAAAATCATAAGCACTTTTAGCATTAATAGGTAAGAGTGAGACTATATTAAGATATTTATCAAAAGCGCCAAGTACTTTACGTTTTAATGCCCATGCAGTTGATAGATTCATATGACAGCATATGACTGTTTTGAGTTTGCTTTCCGGATGTGTCTCATATAGAAATTCCAGAGCTCCGGAGATACAATGGGCAAGATAAAGG
>JAPFCT010000413.1 GCA_026169575.1 Faecalimonas sp. | reverse complement strand
TTTCCACCCTTTACGTCTTTTACATATACTCCAATACTTTCTCCTCCGCCCACGGCCTGAAGTACCCACGCCATAGTCATAAAGAATGTCCAGTTAAACTTTGGTGTAATCGTCTGCACGCTGAATTCCTGGGCAGGTTCTTTTCCTAAAATAAATACAACGACAAATGCCAGGACTACGAACGCAACCCCCATGAATAAACGTGCACTTCCTGCAAAACTTGTTACCTTTGAAATCCAGCTAACGCCTTTTACACAAACATAAGTTGCTGCCCAAAACAGTACGATAGAAATTACTGCGATAATTTTTGTTCCACTTTCTCCGCCGAACACATTTCTTCCAACAAATGCATAAGATGCATAAATTAAAGTCTGTGGTAACAATGAGCAGAAGAAGAATAAATTTACAAAAAAGTATGCCCACGCACCTAAAAATGCCCATTTCGGCCCAAGAACACATTCTAACCAGCTATGTACTCCGGATTCCTTTTCTGAATTGGCAGATGCAAACTCTGCAATCATCAGAATAAACGGAAGGAAATAAAATACAGATCCAAAAATATAGGCAGGAATCGTTGCCAAACCAATCTGAATACTGTTGTTAATAATACTAGGGAAAGCAAACACCGCTGAGAATGTCATCATCATTAATGCTGCTGAACCCAGCCTTTCTCTTGAATTTGTTTTTTCCATAAGAATTTCTCCTTTTCTCTGTTCCTTTTTAAGCATTTGCGCATTTGCTTTATAGACTTATTTTAGCATTTCAGAAACTTAAGATTCTATAAAAAATGTTGACATCTTTTATAGAAATGTTGCCAGTTAGCAGAAATTTTTATTTATATCCAGGTTTTGCTTTTGTCTGTTTCTTTGGATGGAAAGATTATTTAAATTATGTTTTCAAGATTTTCTTTGTGCACAAAGTACAAAAGAAATAGTGGCACCTATTTTTTCAGACTTACTTACTATCAGCTATGTTGAACAAGGTGCATATTGACCGTGGAAGACTTTTAAGTGTATAATATTCATAAAATATATACCTTTTCTATAAATTTGTACAAAAATAAAACAGCTATTACACTGTCTCAAAGTATTTAGGAGGTAAACTTGCTTATGGCTAAATTATTTGAAAAAGAAATTGGGATTTTAATTGATGATGAGCCAATCGGCAACGAACTACAGCTTTATGAGTGTGGATTTGAAGAATGTCGTCCAACAAAGCCTTACGAATTTATTCCTATTGATTATTGGGTACTGCACTATTGTATAGATGGAGAAGGCTATTTTCAGATCAGGGACAAACAAAATCATATCCATCCCGGTGATTTATTTATGATCCCTCCCCACACCAAAAATAAATATTTTCCAATGCCGTCAAATCCCTGGTCCTATCGCTGGGTCGGACTGAAAGGTACACTTGTGAACCGGATTCTTCATACTTGCGGATTATCCTCCGAACATTACATTTTGCACCACAAAGTCGATCCTCGACTTGAACAATTATTTGAAACTGTTTACGATGATCTAAAAAGCCATCATAAACTAAAAGCGCTCGGCGTAACAATGCAATTACTAGATTATATTCAACACAATGTCTATAACAATGAAAAAGATGAACTGACCTCCAGTGAATTATATTTTAACAAGGCAATCCACTTCATCCATAAAAATTATTTTAATAATATCTCAATTGCAGATATAGCTGCGGCTGCCAATATTGACCGTACTTACATGTACAAGTTGTTCCAAAAATATGCCAAGCAGAGTCCAAGTCAATATTTACAACAATACCGCCTTGAAAAAGCCAACATTTTATTGAGAAAAAGCCCTCTGAATATTACAGATGTCAGCTACGCAGTAGGCTTTCAGCACCCTCCATATTTCACAAAACTATACACGCAATATCGTGGAATGACTCCTTCTGAATATCGAAAAGGCTTTTTGCTGCAGGACAATAACGACTAATATTTAGTTCTGTTTTCAAAAGGATAGGGATATGTAGGAAACACTTTTCCGACATATCCCTGCTCTTCTTTTCCTGAAACTTCAATCAATCCCAAAAAACTATACCTTATTTTTATAATTTGCAAATAATCTTCCTCATACCTGAACCACAAAATTCATGCGGGATTCGCTTAAATCCTTTTGACTCATAGAACGATTCTTTCCCTTTTTCCGAAATTAATTGTATACTGGATCGCCCTCCGTCCAGTGTTTCGTTATCGACATATTCCATTATTCTGTCAAGTATGTTACTGCCAATCCCCCTTCGTTGATAAGCCGGATGCACTACAACATCAACTATCATGTAGTACGTTCCATCACCGATCAGCCTTCCCATAGCAACTACCTGATTATCTTCTTCTACTGATACGGTATATAAGCTATTTTTAAGAGACCTTTCCGTTTGTTCTCTTGAAAAGTTTATCCAACCAACACTTTCACGAAGTTTAGCATATTCCTCATAGCATAAACGATTTTCTTTATAATACATATAAATATATCCTCCACAGTTCAAAGCATCCCAAACTATTTTCTCTAAATATTCAGATTTTCTCTTATCCCCCATCTGAAAATATTACACTTGCAGCAACTAAAGCAGTTCTCACATGTTGTGCATTATCTTTGAACAAATCGCCATCTATATGAAGTCCTTTGTTCTCTATAAACTGACTGCTAAATGTAATGACCTCACTACGTTTATAATTCTACTTGCTTTCTTTCAATTTATATTCATGATCTGATGGAACTGCACTATATAAAAGACTTTCAGTAATCCGTACAGAAACAAAACTTTTTGATCTTCCAAATTTTCTTTATAAAGTTGTGCCGCTTTTGTCATAATCTGTATTGCACGTCTTTTATCCATAACTTTTTCCTTATCTTATGAAGTTTAGAAAAGGAATGTATTTCTTAAATGAAGACGATTTATTTGCCGATGAGGCTGGTGTAGAAGCCTTTTATATCTTCTAAACAGTGTCATCTTCCTCTCATGCCTGCCTTTGTGCAGGCTTT
>JAPFCT010000178.1 GCA_026169575.1 Faecalimonas sp. | reverse complement strand
TCTTCTCATCCTGCCGGATCCGCTCCAGCAGATTTTGCAGGAAGTCCGGTTCCACTTCCGTATCATTGTTCAGAAGAACGACAAACGGGGCCTCTGCCCGTCTGATTCCTTCATTCACTGCACGGCAGAATCCATAATTCTGATCCAGATACAGATAAGCGTACTGCGGAAATTTTTCTGCTGCTTCTCTGGCGCTTCCATCCTGCGAACAATTATCAACGATGATTGCCTCAAATGCAACTCCTCTCTGCTTCCCCAGCGCTTCCAGACAATGCTCCAGATACTTTATTCCATTGTAATTTGGTATAACGACTGATACATCGTACATTTTTTAGCTCCTCTGGTTATTTTTCAGCGAGTAGTCCCATTTGGTCAGCGACAGATTGCAATTATAATATGGATCTCCCTTTTTCAGAAGATCGATCCAATGGCTTCTCATATACTCGATCTCCGTCTGGAATCTTCTGACTTTCTCTTTTGTATCCTCTGCACCTCTTGTCTTTGATTCATAATGATACAACTCTGCATACGGATCATAGACAACAAGATATCCTTTTTCCCTTACACGCAGACAGAAATCCACATCGTTAAAAGCCACCTTTAGTTTCTCCTCAAGTCCTCCGACCTGCTCAAACGCCGAGCGCTTCACGAGCATACATGCCGCTGTGACCGCACTCAGATCCAGCTGGATCGACGCCTTGTGCAGATAGCCGGAAAATGCCCTCGGAAGTCCTGTAAAAATGCTTCCCGCAACTCCGCCAATCCCGATAATGATCCCCGCATGCTGGATCGTGTTGTCCGGATAATAAAGCTTCGCTCCGACAATCCCCACTTCTTTTCTCTGACAATGTGAGAGCATCTCTTTCATCCAGTCTGCACTGATGATCTCCACATCATTATTGAGAAGCAGCAGATAGTCTCCCCTTGCATGTCTGACACCAAAATTGTTGATCGCAGAATAATTAAATTCGCCTTCCCAGGTCACGATCTTGATGTTGCCGCCGGAAATCTTCTTATAGAATGCAAATGTTTCCGGCTCCTCACTGTTATTTTCTACAATAATGATCTCATAATTCTTGTAGCTTGTCTTCTCCCGGATCGAATCGAGACACTTCTTCAATGACTCCGTCTGATCTTTATTCGGGATAATGATCGATACAAGCGGCTCCCCGCACACTTCATATTTCACCCGGTAAAAACCGAGATCCTTTGTATGCTCAACAGTCCCTTTCGTGCTACAGCGCCGGAGATGCTCTTCGATCGCGCGCTTTCCGGCATCAAACGCATACATCTTACTCGCCGGATTGTCTGCCGTAGACGCTTTATGCACCCGCCAGTGATATAAGATCTTCGGAATATGAACAATCTGTTTTGCCTGTTCTGTACATCGCAAGATCAGATCATAATCCTGGGCTCCGTTAAACTCCGGACGGAACCCGCCGACTCTTCCGATCAGATCACGGCTTGCCACAAAGAAATGACAGATGTAATTGTTGGAACGGAGAAGGTCTAAGTTGAAATCTGGTTTTAAGTGTGGCTGGAAATGCTCTTTCAGATCTGTCGTCACCTTATCCTCATCGGTATAGATCACTTCTGCATCCGGACATTCACAGACAGCTTTCGCAATCTCATACAGTGCATTTGGAGCAAGAAAATCATCATGATCCAAAAGACCTATCAGTTCTCCCGATGCGATTTCCATCGCCCGGTTTGTATTCTGGGAGATTCCTTTGTTTTCCGGGATTTCCACCTCTTTGATCCGGGGATCTTTTTTATATTCCTCTATTATTTTTTTCAGTTCTTTATTATCTGGGCTCGCATTCCCGATGCACAGTTCCCATTCCGGATACGACTGATCCTGAACCGACTCGATCATCTGCCGCAAAAATGTCTGCGGCGTATTATAGACCGGAACAACGATACTGATCAGTGGCTTCTTTTTCCACCTCTGATTCTTTTGTTTCTCCAGTTCCTCCGGCAAAGCTCTGTGATTTTCATACCACTGTTCATAATCTACATCATCTGCCTGAAAACGCTCTGTCAACTTTACCCAGAATTCCTTTACTCCATAATGTCTTAAATAAAGTATCCCCTTTTTAATATTATAAGGGGATACTTTTTTCAAGACTTTTGACCATTTAATTTTAAATGTCTTTGTCTCTTTTTCACTCATATTTTCTAAAACCTTCTACTCAGATTCATATTTTGACATATATCCCGGGTATTCTGCATGTCCTGTCTCCAGTTTCTTTCCATCTACGGTGATCCGAATCGTTTCCCCGTCAAAAGCATCTAAAAATGTATTACAAATACATCCTACAGTCAAATATTCTCCCGATGATCCCTGCCCATTCAAATATATTGAAAACTTTTCTGAAACGTCCAGCTGCAGTGCTTTCCCGCCATCTATTGTCTGCTCTTTGCAGCCAAGCACCTCTGTATCTGCCGGCACTACTCCTTTTGTCACAAGCAGGTTCCATACACTTTCTGCCGACACTTCCTCCAGTTTCATTTCTTCCGTCTCAAATCCAGATGCATCCTCATTCACAAAATAAACCTTTATCTCTTTCTGTTGCTGATTTTCCTGCTCTGTTTTCTCATTCTCCTCCTGCTTCTGAACATCCTGACTGTTTTCTTCCTCTTTTACTCCTTCTGTCTGAACTTCCTCTTTCTGAAGTTCCGTTTCTTTTTTCCCGCACCCGGTTACACCGAGAAGCAGTACGAGAAATACACACGCTCTTTTCCATCTGCTTTTCATGAAAATACCTTCCTTCACTTTAACGGATTTCGCCGAGATATCTCTCCAGTGCATTCTGCCATGTCGGAAGCCGGTGGAATCCATTCTCTTCCAGTTTCTCTTTACTCATTCTGCTGTTCTTTGGTCTGGTTGCTTTTGCAGGGAACATTTCACTGCTAACTGGATTTACCTTTATATCCACATCTGCCTGTCTGAAGATCTCTTTTGCAAATTCATACCATGTGCAAAGCCCCTCGTTTGTCGCGTGATATCTTCCATATTTCTCAGTTTCCACCATATCCACAAGGAGCACTGCAAGGTCATAAGTATATGTCGGCGATCCTACCTGGTCATCCACCACATTCAGCTCACTGTGTGTTTCGCTTAACTTCAGCATCGTCTTAATAAAATTCTTTCCATTTACGCCGAATACCCATGCAATCCGGACGATAAAATATTTCTCCAGATATTTTTCTACTGCAAGTTCACCCTCATATTTTGTCTGTCCGTACATGTTTAAAGGATGTCTCTCATCATCTGGCTCCCATGGTCTTTCCCCTTTTCCATCAAACACATAGTCTGTACTGATATAGATCATTTTCAGATCCAGCTTTTTACATACCTTTGCGATGTTCTCAGTTCCTTCTGCATTGACTTTCCTGCAAAGTTCTTCGTTTTCTTCCGCTGCATCTACCGCCGTATAAGCTGCACAGTGGATGACTGCTTCCACACCAGCTTCTGTAATCACCTGATCCACTGAACCTGCATCTGTGATATCCATCTCTTCAATATCAACCGCAACTGCTGTATGTCCTCTTTTTTCCAGTTCCTTTACAACATCATATCCAAGCTGGCCTTTTGTGCCTGTTACTAATACTTTCATCTGCGTCCTCCATTTTCATCGATCTATCCTAAAGTAAATGGCGCCTGCGTAACTGGAAAATTCGGATTATAGAACGGATCTCCCTGCTCCAGTATTTCCGGCCACTTCTTCTGGAATTTCTTCACTTCATTTTCAAATCGTGCAAGTTTTGCAGGTGTATCTTCATACCCTCTGGATTTCGACTCATAATGATACCATTCGGAAAATGCATTATAAACGATCAATTTGTCTATTGCTCGAAGTTTCAGACAATAATCCACATCGTTACATGCAACTACAAATTGCTCATCAAATCCGCCTACCTGCAAAAACAGATCTTTCTTTGTCATCATGCATGCTGCCGTCACTGCACTGTAATTACAGTTGATCATCGCCCGCACCATGTATCCATAATCATCTCTTCCGATTCCCGTATTTACATGTCCGGCATAACCGCCAAATCCGACAACAACCCCTGCATGCTGCACAGTATCATCATCATAAAGAAGTTTTGCACCAACTGCTCCCACTTCTTCTCTCATACAGCACCCTAACATTTCTTTCAACGCATCCTCTGAGATCATCTCTGTATCGTTGTTTAAAAATAACAGATATTCTCCATTTGTGTACTGCACGCCAAAATTGTTGATGGCAGAATAATTGAAGATTCCGTCCCACACGACAACCTTTACATTCTCAAATTCGCTCTGAATGCTGTCATAATAAGAAAATGTTTCCTTCTCTGTACTGTTATTTTCTACGACAATAATTTCAAAATTCCTATAGCTGCTGTTTTTGTAGATGGAGCGAATGCAGACATCAAGATCTTTCGTATGGTCTTTGTTCGGGATCACGATGGAAATAAGTGGGTTTCCCGGCGTCTCATACTTGACATGGTACATTCCCCACAGCCCCTGATGCTCCACAGTCGCAGCAATGTTCATTCTTTTTAAATGATCCTCAATCGCTCTTTTTCCTGCGTCATATGCATACATCTTGCTTGCAGGATCTCCTGCCACTGAATTTTGGTGGATCCTCCAATGATAAAGGATCATCGGTATATGCTTGATTTTCTCAGAATTTTCTATACATCTGAACATCAGATCGTAATCCTGGGATCCGTCATACGCTGAACGAAATCCGCCAATCTTATCCATGATCGAATGTTTTACTACAAAAAAGTGTGTAATATAATTGTGTGACCGGAAAAGATCCATACTGAAATCCGGCTTAAAGTTCGGATCATTGTGCTCTTTTCCATCGCCGCTGATCTTGTCTTCATCCGTGTATAAAATATCATAATCATCTTCCTGCAGTGCCTTGACAACCTCATACAGCGCATTTTCTGCTAAAAGGTCATCATGGTCAAACAGCCCAATATACTCTCCCGTTGCCAGTTCGAATGCCGCATTGGTATTATCAGCAATCCCCAGGTTCTTCTCCAACAGTCTGTATTTTATTCTGGAATCCTTTTTGGCGTAGCTTTCAAGGATCCCCTCTACAACTTTATCGCCTTCACTTCCATCTGCAATACAGAGTTCCCAGTTGCTGTACGTCTGATTCACAACTGAATCGATCATTTCCCGCAAAAACACTTCCGGTGTCCGGTAGGTCGGCACGATCACGCTGATCTTTGGCTCCTTCTCAAATCTTTTCTGTCTCTGCTCTTCCAGTTCTTCCCTGGATGGAAGCTGCTCTGCATACCATTCTGCATACGGTTTCTCTTTCCGGTTGACTCCTTCTACAATGTATGACCGAAGTCCTCTGATACCATTTACACGAATATATTTCAAGACTTTCTTGACTGTCCTTGGATTTGTCTTTTTAATTCCCTGCTTCACAAATCCTACTGTCGATTTGATTCGCTGTCTTTTTAACAATTTCTGTGGATCGAGATGAACATTGATCGCATTTATCCCATCCGCCAGACGTAATCTATATACGTTCTCTTTCCTGTATGGAAATTCCAGATGAAATCCGCAGCGTGAATTTTCTTTTGAGACAAATCCGGCTTCCACAAGATCTGCACGGTTTAAGATCTGCATAACCGCCTTCTTCTCAATGTCTGCATCGTCAAATACCTGGATTTTTAATTTTGCCTCTTTTGCATTTGAAAACGCCCATCCAGCTACAACGATCTTCTCACGGTCGATATAATATTGCTCAATATTATGAGAAATGGTACTACGGTCAATGATCGCTTCCAGCTCTTGTCGGTTAAGCTTTTTGATAAGCTTCTTTTCCTGACCTGACTTTATATAAAACCGAAAGTCATCCATATTTTTTTTCGGATCTACATAAACCTTTATATGAAACCCACATGTTTTATCTACCTTCGCTTTTTTGAATTTTTCTGCCACATCCGGGCGACTGACCTTTTTCAGTCGTTTTGGGACTTCTTTTCCATTGATCTCAGTGATCAGTTCCACCGGTTGTCCAGTCTTCTCAAATGCCCATCCGTTGATTCTTATATAAGCTTCATCCGGCTTTATACGGTATTTCATTACATCAATACAACTTTTATACTGCATGTTTCCTCCACTCTGTCTGTCCTACTTTAAAAATCTGTATAATAATTTTACAAATCCAACGACGTAAAGCTGTAAGCCGATCAGAACAATAAAATCTTCCCAGTTAAACTCTTTTGCCTGGATTTTCATTACAAGAGCCTGCTCCTGCTCTGCCCCATTCACGGTAAGCATCTCTGCACTTTTGGCTTTCTTCGTTGTAAAAATGCTGATTCCTTCCCCCGTCTTAATCCCGTCTGCCTCTATCCTAAAACGATATCTTTCTCCTTTACTTTCTTCTATCTCCGGAAAATAGATTTCTTTATACTCATTATCTGTCACTTCCGAAACTTTGAATACACCTTCCGTCACTACGGAATCATCTGACACTTTTGTGAGCGTATACTTCATTTCACTGTCGTTGACCCGTCCCCATGTAGACGTTCTGACAAGAAGTGCATTCATTCCATCATATTCCGCGGTAAATTCCTGCTCAATCTTTGATTCTCCGCTGATCTCACCGACATTCTGATATTCGGCTGCGTCTACTGTTGTATCATATACCGGCTGCTTCCACTGCCCATATGCATGAACTGCACCGACAGCTGCCATCAGAAGTATCACAATGATTGTTTTTATTGTTTTCTTCATATATAATCCTCACTTCTGCCCTTCGTTTAATACGCCTGTTCATAAAGCGCACAGACTTCTTCTGTCGGTCCGGTCATCCTGACCTTTCCTTTTTCAATCCATACTGTTTTTGTACACAGTTTCTTCACCTGTTCAATACTGTGGGACACAAATAAAATAGAGGTATCTTTCTTCATCATCTGCTGAATACGCTTCTCACATTTCTGCTGGAACCGGAAGTCTCCAACAGAGAGCACCTCATCTACAATTAAAATATCCGGTGTACCGATCGTCGCGATCGCAAATGCCAGCCTCGCAAGCATTCCGGAAGAAAAATTTTTGATCGGCACATCCATAAAATCTCTAAGTTCTGAAAATTCCACAATATCCTCATAATGTTTTTCCATAGACTTTCTGTCATATCCGAGAATCGCACCATTTAAGAATACATTTTCCCGCGCAGTAAGATCATGATCAAATCCTGCTCCAAGTTCTATCAACGGCGCTACACTTCCATAAACTTTTACGCTTCCCTTATACGGCTTTAAAACACCCGCAACTGTCTTTAATAACGTGCTCTTTCCGCATCCATTCAGACCGATCAAGGCAACTGATTCCCCTTTTTCAACCGTAAGACTTACATCCTGCAGTGCCATAAACTCATCATATTCAATCTGATTTTTAATTTTTTTAATAATATACTCTTTAATACTGTCAATCCGTTCCCGTGATAGATGAAATTTTACAGAAACATTTGAAACTTCTACCATAATCTCCGACATATTTTCTCTCCTAAATATTAAGAATAAATTTATCCTGATTCTTGTAAAATACAAACAATCCAAGTAAAAATGTACAGATTGCTATCACAACACTTGTCAAAAGCTGTCCACCTGTCGGAAGTGTATTATAGAACATTAAATTTCTAAACATATTTAAAATTCCTGTCAGCGGATTTAATTCTACGAAGAATCGTATTTTTGCAGGTAAGATAGAAATCGGATAAATGACCGGTGTCAAATAAGTTAATGCTGTGATCAACACACCATATAAGTGGATAATATCCCTGAATTTTACGGCAACTGTCGCCAGAAGCAGACCGATCCCCGTCGAGAAAACGACCAGAATGATCATTGGTACAACAAGAAGCAGCACTGTAAAATTCAACTCGATATCTGAAAATACCATCACAACGATCAGCGCACAGAAAGATGCCATCACATTGACTACGCTTGATGCCACTCTTGAAAGTGTAAACAGATATTTCGGAATATATACCTTCTTGATCAACGGCGCGTTATTGATGATCGATGACATCGCGCTGGACGTTGACTCTGAGAAAAAATTAAACACAACCTGACCACTTAAAATATAGAGTGGGTAATTTTCTACCTGAAATTTAAAAATATGTGAAAAAACTACTGATAACACAAGCATCATGAGCAATGGATTCAAAAGTGTCCACAGCACTCCCAAAATAGACCGTCTGTACTTCGTCTTAATATCTCTTGTGACCAGCTCCATCAGAAGTGGTCGGAATTTCAAAAAATTCTGTATATATACTGACACAGTTTTTCCTCCAATTACTTGTCTTTCTTTAATTCTCTGATCCCTGTCCACTTCTGGTCTTTCTCAGAAATCGTCAGCTCCATTCCCTCTGGGATCGGCCAGTCAATTCCGATGTCCGGATCATTCCATGCAAGGCCGCCTTCATCGTTTGGATGATAGAAATCAGTACATTTATAAGCAAATTCTGCTGTATCCGAGAGAACTAAAAATCCATGTGCAAAATCTTTTGGAATAAAGAACTGCTTCTTATTTTCTGCTGAAAGCAGTACACCATACCATTGCCCGTACGTCTCAGAGCCTTCCCGCAGATCAACTGCCACATCAAACACTTCCCCACTTACTACACGCACAAGTTTATCCTGCGGGAAATTAATCTGAAAATGTAATCCTCTTAATACACCTTTCTTGGAGCTTGACTGATTATCCTGAACAAATTCCATATCAATTCCCGCTTCTTTATAATCATTATAATTATATGTTTCCATAAAATATCCACGTTCATCTCCAAACACCGTTGGTGTGATCACTTTGAGCCCTTCGATCTCACATGTTTCTACTGTAATTTTTCCCATTGCCATTTCCTTCTTTCTCTATTTCCGACTTACTGCTTTTTATAATCCTTCTGCCACTTCCATCAGGTATTTTCCATATGCTGTTTTTAGCAGTGGCTGTGCAAGCTTGATCAGCTGCTCTTTGTCAATAAATCCTCTTTTATATGCGATCTCTTCAATGCAGGAAATATACAGACCCTGGCGCTTCTGGAAAGCTGCCACAAAGTCTGCCGCATCTAAAAGCGCATCATGATTTCCCGTATCCAGCCATGCAAATCCACGTCCCAGCGTTTCTACATGTAAATCTCCTCTCTGCAGATATGCATTGTTGACACTTGTGATCTCAATCTCTCCGCGCGCAGACGGCTTTACATTCTTTGCGATCTCTACGACATCATTGTCATAAAAATACAATCCCGGTACTGCATAGTTTGACTTTGGATGCTCCGGCTTTTCTTCGATCGAAAGCGCCTTCCCATTTTCATCGAATTCTACTACGCCATACTCTCTTGGATCCCTTACATAGTATCCAAAAATTGTCGCTCCGGATTCACGGGATGCAACTTCTCGTAAAATTTTAGAAAAGCTCTGTCCATAAAAAATATTGTCCCCTAAGATCAGCGCCACACTGTCATCTCCGATAAATTCTTCTCCGATAATGAATGCATCTGCCAGCCCTCTTGGACTTTCCTGGACTGCATAGGACATCTTTAATCCCAGATCTTCTCCTGTTCCAAGCAGTTCCTCAAATACCGGAAGATCTCTTGGTGTAGAGATCACAAGAATCTCACGGATCCCCGCCAGCATCAGAATTGACAGCGGATAATAAATCATAGGCTTGTCATACACCGGCATGATCTGTTTTGATACCGCCTTTGTCAATGGGTATAATCTTGTTCCCGAACCACCTGCTAAAATAATACCTTTCATTTTAAGTACCTCCTGTTTTTATATGCACATTTCTAATCTTCTTTTATCTGGTGTACAGCAGTTTACGTCAACTATACATTAAATCACGTTGTATTATAGCACTTCCAGCTGTCTTTTTCAATCTTTGAGATATTTTTCACATATTTCACACGATTTTCCATATCGCTCCCTTAGCATTCAATATTCTAATTATCATCTGGTAACGCAGAATCTTACTTTTAAAAATTGTAAGCCATCTATATTTCTTTACAAACTTTCCTTTCCATGATACTCTGATAACAGT
>JAPFCT010000218.1 GCA_026169575.1 Faecalimonas sp. | reverse complement strand
TAACCTGTTGTTTTCTTAGTTTAGTGTAACACTTATTTCTACTTTATAAAACAGAAAAAGTAGCAATTACACCTTTTTGTAAGAGTAATTGCCACTTTTATTTTTTCATTTTTCAAAGTGGAAATAAACTTTTCACTTCAGCTTTTTTAAACGCCAATATGAAATGCGGCACTTCTTTCATTTTTTGTTGCGGGACTTCTTATCAAAGATGATTCACGGAAGAAGCGGAGAGACTTTCCGAATTCGGTAAAGCCTCCCCGCTTTAAAATACGATTCCTTTTAGGATCATATTCATCTGATATAATTCTGACAGAAAACGGCTGGACTGAATCTGCCGGAAACACTCTGTTCCAAACGGAGTATGTCCGAAAAGAGTGATGGACATAAAAAATATCCACACCAGGATCATCCCCATCACAATTCCCAGACCGGCTCCCGCCCACCGGTTCATCCCGCGTACCACGGGTATCTTCGTCACTACATCTAAAGTAAACAAAGTCATCCTTACTACAATCGTGATCACAATAAATGTCACTAAAAATGCCATTACATTTATTGTGATCCGTGCAACAGAACTGGCAATATAATCTGCAAAACGTTCTACACCCAACATTGCATAGACTTCGCTGTTATTATTTTCTACAAGCATCTTTCTGAAAAACTCCGGAAGTTCTGCATGTTCAATCATATTGATCTGCTTCTGAAGCGATACCGTTTCTGCTTCTGCAATCTCTTCCGGCACAAGCGCTTCCATGCATGTCTCTCTGATCACCTCGTCTATCTCTGTCCATCTTATGATCGCATCTCCAGCATATGGGGTGAGGATCGCCACCAGTATGACGGTCAGAATCGTCACAGTAAATGAAACACAAAGTCTGAAAAATCCTTTTCGATAACCATGGAAGATGCTTACCGCGAAAATGGCCACCACAATGACTGCGATCCAGTTTGTCTGATCCATCTCTCTTCTCTCCTATTTTACCAGACGCACTTTTTGAATCCCATTGATGTTCATGACCGTGTAGGAATTGATCCCTCCCGATGGAATGATATCAAGGATCTTGTCCTGGAACTGCCCGGCAAATTTTTTGACCCCATTTGCCGTATAAATACAACAATTCACTCCGTCATACATCATCACAGTCTCCCCTGCCATCTTCACATGTGCATAGTCTCCCTGGAAATTTTTAGACATCGTCCGTTGTCCTTTTCGATTATAGAGACAGATCTCATAACCATTTTCCTTCTTGGACTTCAGGACAAAACCAATATATTTATCCGTATGATATACACTCTTGATCTCTGTGTCGAATTTTACTTCCTTTTTCATCTTCGGCTTGTCTGTTCCCTGGTAAATATAAAATCCAGATTCGCCGACCAGCACTGATGTATTGTCATACATAAAGAATGCACTCGGAACGATCTGTCCTTCGTAACTTTCTGCCAAAACCTGGTTATTCTTCTTTTCTTTTCCGGCATCACCAAAATTATAATATACAACATTCGACGTAAGCGCTCCGCTCTGCACATGCAGATAAGACACGATCAACGTCGTACCATCGGTGGAAAGTGCGATTTCTACCGGATAGCCATCCTTTGCCGCCGACACTTTGTTTTCCACCAAAATGTTCCCCGTCGAATCATAACACATGACTTTTGGAGAAACTTCATCTTTCAGCACGGCTGCTACAATCCCGTTTTGAGAGACAGAAAGCTTCTCGATCGGCTGTGTCGTCTCAATCTCTCCTTTGATTCCCTTCTGGTCGATCACAATGATGCTGTTTCCGCCGCTGTCCCCGATCACCGCAATCTCATGATTGATCTCGATGATCGGATTTTTGATCTGATAAGAATGATTCCATAGTTCCTTTCCTTTCTGATCGACAAGCGCTACCCCGTCCTTTGTATATTTTAAAATAAAGTCACCGAACATCTTATAGCTTCCATCTGCTGAACTGTCTCCCTTATAAGTACGTATCACACGCGTATTCTCATAGGTCCGGTATTCCAGAAGCAGATAAGATCCAAAGATGATCATAAATCCGAGAAATCCTGCGGTAATGATCCTCCTCCACTTCATCAGCTTATGCTTTCTGATCTTCTCTTTCAGATTTTGCATCGATCCGGTCAAATGCAATTCTTTCTTTATTTTATCAGTCATAGTTTTCCCCTTTGTTTTTTTCCGGGCTTTCCTCATCATCCCGGCTTTTTTACTTATATCCGCGTACATTATATCACACTTTTTCTTTCCGGTGTGCGTTTAATTTTCTTTTTATCATTACGGCAGGATGAGCTTCTGTCCCACATAAATAAAATCATTTTCTTTTAATCCGTTCATTTTACAGATGGAGGAAATATTTTCATCCGTTCCGTAAATCTTCTTACTGATAGACAAAAGTGTATCCCCTTTTCTCACAATATAAATATCTCCCTGACTTCCCTCTCCTGCCTCTTCCAGATCACTTTCTCCCAACTCTTTTCCATAGCTTTCTGTATCCGCGTCCTGCTCACGGTCTCTCTGTTCGGTTTTCCTGACCTCCGTATTCGTTTTTACCGGCTCTTTTTCCTTCTTTTCTTTCTCTTCTGCCGCACGCTGTTCCAGATCTTTTTTCAGTCCGACCGACGGTGTATGATCGACACTTACTTTTTTTACCTGCTGCTCCGACTGTGCAGATTCTGTGAGTGTTTCCAGTGATTTTTGCACCGTTCGGATCTTATCATAATTATTCATCATTGTTATCCCCATCACCAGCATGACTAAGATCAAAAACGAACTGGCGATACGTACAAAATGAATTGATTGTTTTTGATCTTCTAACTCCCCCTTCGTGCGAATCAGATTGCGGAAATTTCTCGCCGCTCTGTCCTCCACCGACTCACTGACCGTAAGTCCGTTCTTTCTGCGCGATGCGATCATATAATTCTGCATCGCAGGATTTTTCTCATAGTAAACATAGTAGCCGCTCATCTTCATCAGGTCATGGAATTTATTCACATAAAAATAATCTTCTTTCTCCCGCAGATCCCGCATGACAAATACCGAATGACTGTCCGGGAAAGCTGCCTCATGTGTCCGGATCATCTCATCATTGATTTCTGCCGGGAGACCCGGGGCGCTCACGAACCATCCAACGATCCTGGCATCCCCAAAATAGCGCTTACAGTCTTCGTATGCATTTTTCCATGTTTCCTCTGTGATCTGAAATGTATTTCCATCCCGCTTTAATTCATACATCTGGATCGCGCCGTTGATATAGATATACTCCGGATGTCCGCCGCCTTCCATCTCTCCGATCAGAAACGCCCCTCTGATTTCCTCCGGCTGATCGGAAATCTGTCCGAAAAATGTATCTACATAATCTTCCACATAAATTTTAGTACCGCCGGAGATACTGCCTATCTGTCTTACATTTCTAGGAATCTCTCTTTCCATCTTCACTCACCTCTCTGCATCTTTTCTCTAGCATAGCATAGATGGACAACCGAATTTATCACTTGTTGTCGAGAGATCTCTGGAATATTTCGACAAAAAGCGGAAGGAATCGTACAAAAACTGTACTTCTCCTTCCGCTCTTATTTCTCTGTCGCTTTTTCCCGGTCTTATCTGCAGATCATCCAAGAACAACCCGGTGCTTTGGCTTTCTCTGACTCGTCTCACATGCCCCGCAGTATTTATCCGTCAGCGTTGTGATAAATCCTTCCGGTGTGCGGGGAATACGGAAAAATGTCACAGGCCACATATGACGGTAGATAATATCTTTCTCGATCTTATTGAGTTCAAAAAATTTTTCTGCATTTTTCAGCGCCGTCCGTGGATGTGTCAGACCGTGGAACCGGTCTCCGGTCTTCCTGCGGTGTGTATGCCAGTCATACAAAAACAGATCATGAAGCATGGCTCCTCTCGCCGCTGACCTGGCATCCAGACCGAAAAACTTGCACCACTGATAATTATAATACGCGACATGCAGACAATGCTCATAGCAATTACTGTTGCCGTGGTGAGGATATAATTTCATCCTGAGTACAACGGGGTGTGTCGCGATGTCTCTCACACACTCGCAGAACTCCTCCTGCCATTCCTGCCGTACCTCTATGATCTTCCTCCTCCAGCTCTTATATTTCTTCCTTTTTCTGATCATCGCTTCTACTCTAACCGATTTTCATTTCTATTTATACCGCTGCTGCTTATGCTAAAAAGGCTTTTACTTTTTTGTAAATGCTGTCGGCATCCAGCTCATATTTCTTGATCAGTTCTAATGCCGGTCCGGATTCTCCAAACACATCATTTACACCGATCTTTAATACTTTTACCGGATAATGTTCTGACAGTACATCACATACAGCGCTTCCAAGTCCGCCGATCACAGAGTGTTCTTCTACTGTGACAACTTTTCCTGTTTCTTTCGCAGCTTCGATCACCAGTTTTTCATCCAGCGGCTTGATCGTATGGATATTGATCACTTTTGCGCTGATTCCGTCTGCTTCTAATTTCTTTGCAGCTTCCAATGATTCTGATACTTCCAGCCCGGTTGCAATGATCGTCACATCCGTTCCTTCGCGCAACACGATTCCTTTTCCAAGTTCAAACTTGTATTCCGGATTATCGTTGATCACCGGAACTGCAAGTCTTCCAAAACGAAGATAGACTGGTCCCTCGTGCTCGTACGCTGCCAGAACTGCCGCTCTTGCTTCCACATCATCGGAAGGATTGATCACAACCATTCCCGGAATCGTCCGCATCAGCGCGATATCCTCATTACACTGGTGTGTCGCTCCGTCTTCTCCCACGGAGATTCCCGCATGTGTTGCGCCAATCTTCACGTTCAGCTTCGGATACCCCACAGAGTTTCTCACCTGCTCAAATGCACGGCCGGCTGCAAACATTGCGAAAGAACTTGCAAATGGAACCTTTCCGGTTGTAGCAAGTCCTGCCGCAACACCGATCATATTTCCTTCCGCAATCCCACAGTCAATGTGACGCTCCGGAAATTCTTTCTGGAACATCGCTGTCTTTGTAGCACCTGCAAGGTCTGCATCCAGCACAACCAGATTTTCGTGAAGCTTTCCTAATTCTACCAATGCCTTTCCATAGCTCTCTCTTGTCGCAATTCTCTTTACATCTGACATAATGCTTCACCTACCTTCTCTAAATCTGCCATTGCCACTGCATACTGTTCTTCATTTGGAGCTGCTCCATGCCAGGAAGCTTCATTTTCCATGAAAGAAACATCTTTTCCTTTGATCGTCTTCGCGATGATCGCTGTCGGTTTTCCTTTTACTTCTTTTGCTTCTTTAAATGCCGCTGCGATCTCGTCAAAGTTATGTCCGTCAATATTGATCACATGGAAGTTAAATGCATCAAACTTCTTGTCGATCGGGTATGGAGAATTGACATCTGCAATATTTCCATCGATCTGAAGTCCATTGTTGTCTACGATCACAACTAAATTATCTAATTTTCTATGTCCTGCAAGCATGGCTGCTTCCCACACCTGCCCTTCCTGGATCTCTCCGTCTCCAAGAAGTGTGTATACACGGTAATCCTCTCCGGAAAGCTTCGCTCCGATCGCCATTCCGACTGCCGCTGAGATTCCCTGTCCGAGAGATCCGCTTGACATATCTACACCAGGAATGTGCTTCATGTCCGGATGTCCCTGAAGATAAGATCCCACATGACGAAGTGTTGTCAGATCTTCTACCGGGAAGAATCCTCTGTTTGCAAGTGTCGCATAATATCCCGGTGCTGTGTGACCTTTCGATAAGACAAAACGGTCTCTGTCTGCTTTTTTCGGATCTGCCGGGTCAACATTCATCTCTTCAAAGAAAAGATATGTATAGATATCTGCTGCGGATAATGATCCGCCCGGATGTCCTGATTTCGCATGGTAAACCGCCGTCACAGCGCCCTTGCGGATTTCATTCGCCATTTTCATTAATTCTAATTTATTCATTAGACTGCCTCCACATTTTGTTTTCCTACTCAATTATATCTGCTGCTTTCTCTTTATGCAAGCCGTTTATTCCCCGAACACAGCCCGGTAATCTGCCTGGAATTTTTCGATTCCCTGGTCTGTCAGAGGATGGTGTATCATTTTTTCGATCACTGCATATGGCACGGTCGCGATATCTGCACCTGCCAGCGCACAGTCCGTGACATGGATCGGATTGCGGACACTCGCCGCGATGATCTCGGTGTCAATACCAGAAACTGCAAAGATCTCTGCCACTTCTGTGATCAGATCCACACCCCGCACGGAAATATCATCCAGTCTTCCGAGAAATGGAGATACATATGCCGCGCCGGCTCTTGCAGCAAGCAGCGCCTGGTTCGCAGTGAAGATCAGTGTCACATTTACCTTGATCCCTTCGGAAGAAAGCACCTTGCATGCCTTTAATCCTTCTGCGGTCATCGGGATCTTCACGACCATATTCGGATGGATCGCGGCGATCTTTCTGCCCTCTTCGATCATCCCTTCTGCATCCGTGATCGTCGCTTTGACCTCACCGCTGATCGGTCCGTCAACGATCGATGCGATCTCTGCGATCACTTCCCCAAAATCACGTCCTGTCTTTGCAATTAAAGATGGGTTTGTAGTTACTCCGCAAATGACACCCATGTCATTCGCTTTTCTGATCTCTTCCACTTTTGCTGTGTCAATAAAAAATTTCATACCCGTTTCCTCCTTGCATATTTGATTATCTCTTTCTGCTGCAATATCTCCTGCAGGTGCATCTGCACGTTTACAGCTGTGTTCTTCCTTCCA
This sequence comes from Faecalimonas sp., assembly GCA_026169575.1. The sequence goes on along the minus strand of JAPFCT010000218.1, from coordinate 14,909 downwards.
GCGCCCGCAGAAGTGTCACTTCATCGATGTACTCCAGATCTCCTCCGACCGGAACGCCGCTTGCGATACGGCTTACTTTAATTCCGGTTGGCTTGATCAGTTTGCTGAGATACATCGCCGTAGTCTCTCCTTCCAGACTGGAATTCGTGGCGATGATCACCTCATCGACATCTCCCTGAAGCCGTTCCATCAGTTCTTTTAACTTAATATCCCCCGGTCCGATTCCAAGCATTGGAGAAATCGCGCCGTGAAGCACATGATAGACTCCATTATATTTTCCCGTCTTCTCATAAGCTGCCAGGTCTCTTGTCGTCTCCACGACCATGATCGTTCTCTGGTCCCGCTTATTACTTCCACAGATTGGGCAAAGCTCTTTGTCTGTCAGTGTACAGCACTGCGCGCAGTACCTCACATTATTTCTCGCCTCCACCAGCGTAGACGCCAGCCGCTCTACCTGGTCCTTCGGCATATTAATAATATGAAAAGCCAGCCTCCCGGCTGACTTTGCACCAATTCCCGGAAGTCGTGACAGCTCTTCGATCAGCTTGCTGATCTGACTGCTGTAATAATCCATATCCTCCGCTCCTTCGTCCGTTAAAATGGAAGTCCCGGCATTCCTCCGCCAAGACCGCCTGTCAGTTTTGACATTGCTGATGCTGATTCTGCCTCCACTTTGCGGAGCGCCTCATTTGTTGCAGCAACGATCAGATCCTCTAACATCTCGATATCGTCAGGATCTACTACTTCTTCCTGTAATTTCACTTTCAGAACTTCTCTTGTACCGGAAACAGTCACTTCTACAGCGCCTCCTCCTGCTGTCGCTGTAAATTCTTTCGACTCCATTTCCTTTGCCTGTTCTTCCATCTGGCGCTGCATCTTCTGCGCCTGCTTCATTAAATTCGCCATGTTCCCCGGCATTCCTCCGCCCGGAAATCCTCCACGTTTTGCCATAACCATATCCTCCTTAATCTTCGACCGTAATTTCCATATGAATCACATCTTCTATATCCACAAAACTGTCCTCGAACCTTCTTCCGTCATCCACCTGACGGACATCGAGCGTCACTGTCTTGCCGATCCTGTTTTCAATCAGAGCTTCCAGCTCCTTCTTATGCTCCTCTGTTCCCACAACATTTGCAGAAATCTCATCTGGCAGTACAACCAGCAGTCTGTCATCTCCGCCGAGACTCAGCTTCGCATACTTCAGATAATTGCGCAGCATAGGCGATGCCTCATTGGCAATCCCCCTGAAATTCTGCACCACTTCCCGCACATCATCCGGGATCGCCTTCTCAAGCTTCGGACGCTCAGCAGGCGCTTCCTGCTTCTCCTCCCGCACATAGACAACCCTCTGTCCTCCCTGCGCGGAAAAATCTGCCTGGTCTACTTTCTCTTCCACCGCGCGGATCCGGTCGAGCAGACTGTCCTGTGTCGTCTCCATCGCAGGTGTACAGAGCTTGATCAATGTCACCTCCAGAAGCACTCTCTTCTGTGTGGCATATTTGATCTGATTCGACAGATCCGAGAAAATACGAATATACCGAAACAACATGTCATTTTCGATCATCTTCGCCTCTTCCTTCAGCTGGATCAGGTTCTCTGTGGAAACATCGAGAACATCTTCCATATTATCAGAACTTTTCACAAGAAGCAAGTTCCTTAAATACCATGTAAAATCTGCCACAAGCTGTGTCAGTTCCCTTCCCTGCATGACCAGTTCTTCTACTGTCTGAAGGACCCCTGCCACGTCCCGCGCCATGACCTGACGAAGCATTCTGCTGAAAATATCCGTGTCCACTGCGCCGAGCACTTCCAGCACGTCATCATACTTTAATTTCTGTCCAAGATAAAATGCGATACACTGGTCGAGGAGACTTAGCGCATCACGCATCGAACCGTCCGCTGCCTTTGCAATGTAGCGGATCGCCTTCTCTTCCACCTCCACATGCTCTGTCTCCATCAGCTGACTCATTCTCGCCGCGATCGTATCGATTGTGATCCGCTTGAAATCATATCGCTGACATCTCGACAAAATCGTGATCGGTATCTTGTGCACTTCTGTCGTTGCCAAAATGAAGATCACATACTCCGGCGGCTCCTCCAACGTCTTTAGCAGCGCATTGAACGCACCGATCGAAAGCATATGCACCTCATCGATGATATATACCTTATATTTTCCTTCTGTCGGACGGTACGCAACTTCCTCACGGATCTCACGGATGTTGTCGACACCGTTGTTCGATGCCGCATCGATCTCGATCACATTCATCGATGTTCCCTCCGCAATCTTCTGACACATCGCACACTGCCCGCACGGACTTCCGTCTACCGGATGCTCGCAATTTACGGCCTTCGCAAAGATCTTCGCCACACTCGTCTTTCCGGTTCCTCTTGTCCCGCAGAAAAGATAAGCATGTCCGATCCGCTCTGCCTTTATCTGATTCTTCAATGTCTGTACAATATGATCCTGCCCCTTTACATCCTCAAATCCACCTGGGCGGAATTTTCTGTACAACGCTGTATATGACATATTTCTCTCTCCTTATCTTTCTGCTGGCTTCTCATTTTATTTGTCACCGAAACTGATCCCTGTGATCTTCGCCTCTTTGACAATGCCGGAATCCGGCTGCACTGTCTTTAACTTTCCTGCCACTTCTTTCAATGGCACTTTCGTCGTCTCCCCATTTCGGATTCCGATCATATAGCCGTACTGTTCTGTCATGATCAATTCCGCTGCCGCCGCACCGAGCCTTGTCGCAAGCACCCTGTCATACGGACAAGGAGATCCTCCTCTCTGCGTATGTCCCGGCACTGTGATACGGATTTCCTGACCGGTGCGTTCTTTTAGTTCCTCTGCCACCTCGTAAGCGATGGACGGATACTTCCGGTTCTTTATTTTCTCTTTGTATTCCTTCTTGGAAAGCTTTGCATCCTTCTTGGAGATCGCTCCTTCCGCCACTGCAAGAATTGTGAAATGCTTTCCTGCCTCTGTTCTCTTTCGGATCGCCTCTGCCACAACTTCGATGTCATATGGGATCTCCGGAATCAGGATAATATCTGCTCCTCCTGCAATTCCCGCATGCAGCGTCACCCATCCGACCTTATGTCCCATCACTTCCACGATGAAGATCCTGCTGTGGGAGGTCGCTGTTGTATGGATACAGTCGATCGTATTTGTCGCGATATTCACTGCACTCTGGAATCCGAATGTCATGTCCGTTCCCCACAGATCATTGTCGATCGTCTTCGGCAGCGTGATGATATTCAGTCCTTCCTCCCTCAGAAGATTCGCCGTCTTATGCGTCCCGTTTCCTCCGAGGATCACAAGGCAGTTCAGATTCAGCTTATGATAGGTGTGCTTCATCGCCTCCACCTTGTCCAGTCCCTTCTCATCCGGAACCCGCATCAGTTTAAATGGCTGTCTGGAGGTTCCGAGGATCGTGCCGCCCATCGTCAGAATACCGGAGAAGTCCTTCGGAGTCAGCATCTCAAAATTCGCGTAGATCAGCCCCTTATATCCATCTTTAAATCCATAGATCTCCACATCTTTGATCTTTGAGCAAATCCCCTTTACCACACCGCGCATCGCCGCATTCAATGCCTGACAGTCACCGCCGCTTGTCAACATTCCTATTCTTAACATACACGCACTTCCTTTCACTGGAAATATTTTCCGTCCCTTCCATGTCCCCGCAAGCGTAAACTACCACTTTCTGTCCCGCTCTTACGGGTTCACCGACACTATTTCTCAACAAATATAGTATATCTTATTTTTCAGGTGCTAACAACAAAAAAATGCGGTATACTATAGGAAGTACAAAACATCTGTCAATGTTTAAAATTCTACATTATTTTATAAAAAGGAGCCTGATATTATGGAAAGAAATGAATTATGCTGGTGTGGAAGCGGCAAAAAATACAAACGCTGCCACATGGCGATCGAAGAGAAAATGGAACAGTTAAGAGAAGCCGGACACATTGTCCCGGAAAGAGCACTGTTAAAAACCCCTGCCCAAATCGAAGCGATCCGAAAAAGCGCCGCATTAAACACGGCGGTACTCGACCATGTTGCCAGACACATCCACGCAGGAATGAGTACAGAAGAAATCGATGTTCTCGTACATGATTTCACAGTGTCCCACGGCGGGATCCCTGCTCCGCTTGGATATGACGGTTTCCCAAAAAGCGTGTGCACTTCCCTGAACAATGAAATCTGCCACGGTATTCCAGATGAAACTATCATTCTCCAGGAAGGAGATATCATCAATGTCGACGTCTCTACGATCCTTGACGGTTACTTTTCAGATGCTTCCAGAATGTTCAAGATCGGAGCTGTGAGTGAGCGTGCCGAACGGATCGTGCGCGTGACCGAAGAATGTGTCGAACTTGGATTAAAGGCAGCAAAACCCTGGGGACATCTCGGTGATATTGCCGATGCGATCAACACACATGCGCAGAAGAACGGTTATTCTGTTGTAGAAGATATCGGCGGACACGGGATCGGACTGGAATTTCATGAGGAACCGTTTGTCTCCTATGTCACTCCAAAAGGATCGGAGATGGTACTTGTCCCTGGTATGATGTTTACGATCGAGCCGATGATCAATGAGGGAAGCCCTGATTTCTTCGTCGATGAAGACAATGACTGGACCGTATACACGATCGACGACGGACTGTCTGCCCAGATTGAATACATGGTGCTCGTCACAGAGACCGGAGTGGAAGTCCTTACAAAATAAAGGGAAGCATTGTTTTACGGAACAAATAAAACATTTCCTTTTACAGATTTTTAACAGAATACATACGACAAATTTAACAGGCAATGATTACACTTTATCATTGTTACTTCAAAGGAGGAATTGACATGCCTGCAGCTTACGCACACTATACATTTGGAAAAAAAGTTCTTGCAAATACAGAAAACCCTGAGATCCGGCGTATCATCACCGAGCACCGCGCCCTTTTTGATATCGGACTCCACGGTCCTGATATTCTGTTCTTTTACAGACCGCTAAAAAGCACTCCGGTCAGCAAAGCCGGACACCTGATGCACGCGGAGATCGCTGCGCCTTTCTTCCGCCAGGCGAGACGCGTTATCAACCGTAGCAACAACAGAGAAGCTGCGATTGCCTATATTCTCGGATTTATCTGCCATTACTCTCTTGACAGCGAGTGTCACGGATACATCGGAGAAATGACTGAGACCGGCATCTCCCACACAGAGATTGAAACGGAATTTGACAGAAGCATCCTGCTCCACTGCCAGAAAGACCCGGTCACAACGAAAACACTTGCCCACATTCAGGTCAGTAAAGAACTTTCTGACTGCATCGCACAGTTTTTCCCTGCGATCTCTGAAAAGGAAATGTTCGAGGCATTAAAGTCTTTCCGTTTTTATAACAACTTCCTGATCAGTCCATGCAAAGTACGCCGCGCAGTCATCAATGCCGCTTTCCGGCTCAGCGGAAATTACGAAGGACTTCACGGATTGGTGATGAACTTCCACCGCAACCCGGACTGTGCTCCGATCTGCCGCAGACTCAGCCGCCTTTACATCGATGCGATCCCGGTAGGTGTCCGTCTGATGGAGAACTTCTATGACGCACTTTCCACCGGAGATCCTCTGGATGAACGGTTTGACCGAAACTTTGAATAACTTTTTGAATAACGATTTCACATAGGAGAGCCCCTTATGGACAAGAACAAACTGACAAAACTGGAAAAATACTGGATCCTCTATGATATCGGAAATTCTGCCTTTGTGCTTCTGGTATCTACGATCATCCCGATCTATTTTAAAAATATTGCATCCGCCAACGGAGTCTCTCTTTCGGACTCCACCGCTTACTACGGGTATGCCGTATCTCTCTCGACACTGATCGTCGCAGTGTTAGGTCCGGTACTCGGTACGATCGCGGATACAAAAGGATACAAAAAGCCGCTCTTTACCTTTTCCATGATGGTGGGTGTCCTCGGCTGCGCCGCTCTTGCCCTCCCGGTTTCCTGGGTGATCTTTCTGGCAATTTTCGTGATCGCCAAGGTTGGATTCTCTTCCAGTCTCATTTTTTATGATGCAATGCTGGCTGATGTGACAACCGATGACCGGATGGATCATCTGTCTTCCCTCGGCTACGCATGGGGCTATCTCGGAAGCTGTATCCCATTTATCATAAGCCTGATCCTTGTACTGTTTGCAGAACCGATCGGACTGTCGGCCGTCACAGCAACCGCGATCGCATTCCTTCTGAACGCCGTATGGTGGCTGGTCGTGACACTGCCGCTTTTAAAGCATTATAAACAAGTATGCTATATCGAACCTGTGCGTTCCCCGATCAGGAGCAGCTTTCAGCGCTTTGGAAATATTTTCAAAGAATTGCGCGAGAATCAAACAGTCTTTTATTTTCTTCTCGCCTTTTTCTTCTACATCGACGGGGTGTACACGATCATTGAGATGGCAACCTCCTACGGAAAAGATGTAGGGATCGATGACAGCAGTCTGCTTCTGGCATTGCTCCTGACCCAGATCGTTGCCTTCCCGTTCTCGATCTTATTCGGGAAACTGACGAAGAAATACCGCCCGACCGATCTGATCTCCGTATCGATCCTCGGCTATATCGGAATCGCTGCCTTCGCCCTTCAACTGGATAAGACATGGGAATTCTGGTTCCTCGCCGTTCTCGTGGCAGTCTTCCAGGGTGCGATCCAGGCGCTCTCCAGATCACATTTCGCCCGGATCATCCCGAAGAACAAGTCGAGTGAATACTTCGGAATCTACGACATCTTCGGAAAAGGCGCATCCTTCCTCGGCACAATGCTGATGGGGATCACAACCCAGCTTGCCGATAACTCCAAAGTCGGAGTCGCTGTGATCGGTGGAATGCTAGTGGTCGGATTTGTCATCTTCCACTTGAAATGCAGAGATGTGGAGGGGACAGTCTCTTAACAATTAAAAATTCATTCTGAACGATTTCCTCGTTTTATTTATGTTGTATTTTTGTCATAAATTTATTATGTTTTTCTTTAAAACAGCCGACATCGATAATGTATGCTTAAATTTGACGAAGGGGGAATCACAGTGAAAACACTCAAAAATCTTAAAATTCAATGGAAACTGTACATACTGATCGGTATTGCCTTATTTGGATTATTGATGATGCAGAGTATGTCTTTATTCCAGATGCGGAACCTTAATAAAGTTACCCATGACATTGTCAGAAACTGGCTTCCAAGCCTGAGTACAGCACGGAATATGAACACAACAATGTCAAACATCCGCCTGAATGAGACAATCATTCTTACTTTTGATCCTGACGAAGATATTTCCGCCAATATGGGATATCTCGAAAAAGAAATCGGAACAATGGATACACTTTTGGAAACTTACCAGGAAACAGTTGTTTCCGAAAAAGATCAGAAATTATTAAACACCTTGCGCTCCCAGTGGGATTCCTATAAAACTCTGGATTCCAAAATGATGTCTCTTGTTCAGGATAAAAAACAGAACGATGCACTTCAGCTGTTAAACACAGAGGGAATCGATCTCTACAACAATGTGAATGATGCTTTAAATGATATGATCTCATATAATATGGATGGAAGTAAACGAGCCGAAATCAGCAGCAATAAAACATATTTCTCTGCCAAACTGAGCATGTTTATTCTTGTAGTATCCATAAGTGTTGCAGGATTTATTTTTTCATTTATTATTGTAAGAAGGATCCTCATTCCACTGAAACAACTTGAAACAGCTACAATTGCAATGTCAAACGGAACTCTGGATATTTCCGTTCCATATGAATCAAAAGATGAATTAGGAGTACTTTCCAGCCGCTTCCGTGAATTGTCTAAAAAACTCAAAACAATTATCAAAGATGAAAATACTTTTTTAGGAAAAATGGCAGATGGAGATTTTACGGTAGATACAGAATGCGAGGCAGAGTATATTGGGGACTTCTATCCGCTGCTCCTTTCTTTCCGTAAAATTGCAGACCGCCTTAACAAAACGGTCCTTCAGATCAATGACAGCGCCATCCAGGTGGCATCCGGGGCAGAACATGTTTCGAGCGGCGCCCACGAACTCTCACAAGGTGCACTGGAGCAGACAAATTCCATTCATGAACTCGCAGCTACGATTACAGAAATTTCAGAACATATTCACCAGAATGCCGCTACTGCCGGAAAGGCAAATGAGCAGGCCGGCAAAATCAGCAGTGAGATGCGGCTGAGCAACCAGAAGATGCAAAATATGGTAGAGGCAATGGATGAAATCAGCAAAAGTTCAAATGAGATCAGTAAGATCATTAAAACAATCGAGGACATTGCTTTCCAGACAAATATTCTTGCATTGAATGCTGCCGTGGAAGCCGCAAGAGCCGGCAACGCAGGAAAAGGATTCGCCGTTGTTGCTGACGAAGTCCGCAATCTTGCAAGCAAAAGCGCCGAAGCGTCCAAGAACACAGCTTCTTTAATTGAACACTCCATTCAGTCCGTTGCAAACGGAACTTCCATCGTAAATGAAACGGCGCAGTCTCTTATCAATGCAGTAAATGACTCAAAAGAATTTACACTGCTGATTGACCAGATTTCTGAAGCCAGTACCCAGCAGGCAGCTTCCGTTTCACAGATTACAGTTGGAATTAATCAAATATCCGAAGTAGTTCAGTCTGTTTCCTCAACTGCTGAAGAAAGTGTTTCCGCAAGCGAAGAACTCACACGACAGTCCCGGATTATGAAGGAGCTTGTCACCTACTTCAAATTAAAAGATAGCGATACTCTCTCTTAAGACTCAGGGGAACGTAAAATATTTTTCTTATACGCTCCCCTGATTTTTTACTATTTTGAAATCTATGCTCTATTAGTTCTACCTTTTACAACTCAAGATACTCTTTCAGTCCTTCCCACACTGCCTGCGCAATTTTCTCCTGATAGGTCTCGTCCTGCAGCTTTGCTGCTTCCTCCGGATTGGTCAGAAATCCTGCCTCTACAATGACTGTCGGTATCTCTGTCTTCTTCAATATGTAATAAGTATCATTCGGCTTTGCTTCTCTGTGATTTGTTTCATCGACTGCCTTCAAATGTTTCTGTAAAATCTCTGCCGCTTTTTTTCCCTCCGCAGAATGTGTAAAGTAAAACACCTGTGCTCCTTTTACATCACTGGTCTGATAACTGTTCTGATGGATGCTGACAGCAATAGCCGCTTTACTGCTGTTGATCAGTTCCGTCCTTTTTTTCATATCGCAGATTTTTTTATTTGCTTCTGTCTCACCGCAGAGTGATTCATCCTCTTCCCTGCTCATCACAACATGAACCCCATTCTTCGTCAGGATTTTCTGAAGTTTTTTTGCAACTGCCAGATTCAGATCTTTTTCAAACAACCGGTCTACCCCTACTTTTCCCGGGTCGAATCCGCCGTGTCCCGGGTCAACGACTACAACTACCTGCTCTTTCTGTTCCGAAATCCTTCCCGAAACTGCCTGTGTCAATATCTTTCCTCCCGCCAGCGCTGCCAGGATCAGTAAGATCCCCATGATCAGTTCTATTTTTTTATGCAAAAAAATCCCCCCTCTTCCTATATCATTACAATATATGAGAGGGGGAAATAAAATATCATTTCTCTTTTTCTATGGACTTTTCTGTAATCTGACGCTGTCTCTATTTTGTATACTGCTCAATTACGGACCAGATCTCCGGCTTCTCAAATCCTAACTTCCATGCCGCAACACCACCGAGTTGATACTGTTCCATCAGCTTTAACTTTGCCTCGATAGAAGAACTGTCCTCCAGCCAGACTTTGTATGTCACGCCTTCCGACTGCCACTCCGCATAGTTCTGCTGCGTCTTCTCATCCCACACAGCGGTCACTCCTGCCTGCGCGACACATTCTTCTGCTTCCTGCATTCCAAGCGCTTCGCTTGTTACATTCATCCCATACTGAGCCTGCTCTGTTCCTGCCTGTTCTGCAAGCTCCTGTTCTGTCTTCGGAACTTCTGCCCAGACTCTTGTGTAAAATGGAACTGCATTGATCACTTTCTCTGCTTTCACATCTTTTGTTGCCTGCTGGATACCATGTTCCACATAACCTGCCGAAGCTACCGAACCGCTCTCCCAGGAACCTGCGTAATGTTCAACATATCCCATGATGATCACATAATCTGCAACATTTACATGCTCTTTCAGTTCATAATGACTGTTAAATCCCATTGGAACATAATTGTCCACAGACAATACTTTCTGATTCTTCCTGCATTCCACAGACAGTTCACGGATAAACTCAATAAAATGCTCTCCACATTCTGCAGAAACTTTTTCAAAATCTACATTGATTCCGTCAATATTGTACTGCTGTGCCTGCGTCATCAGATTATCGATCAGATTCTTTCTGGAAGCAGAAGAACTTAGCAGCTGGTAAGTTTCCTCCGGAGAATCGATCCCTCCATCAAAGTCTCTTACAAGCGCCCATACTTCCAGATTTGCTGCATGAGCCGTATCTACATAAGATGCACTGGCGATTGAATTCAGATTTCCCGCAGTATCTGCAACCGTAAACCATGTCGGAGAGATTGTCGTAAGCCCCTGCGCAGAGGCGATCATCTCACTTAATGTCTCGTTTGCTGTCTCATTTGTCACCTGATGCCATGCAAGATTAATTTTATAATCTTTCGTCATGCTTGTATATTCCGGCTGCTCAGAAGATGATGCGATCGTCTCTGTCTTTACTTCTTTTAGCGCACTGTTTTTGATATATCCGATCATGCCATCCTCCGTTCTCACTTTCTTCCAGTCGCCTTCCTCTTCTATAAAATACACGCGGTCACCCTTTCTGACCTCTGTCAGAATATCACTCTTGACCCCTGCCAGCCAGCGCACCTGTGTATCCTTTTTTACCTTCGCAGTCTTTACTTCTCCCCAGTCATCAAAGAGTACCACTCTGTTTGGCTCCTCGTAAATCCTTGCTTTGATATCCGCATACTCCTGGATAAAATCTGCCGCAATATAGGCCTGATCCCCAATCCGCTTCACGATCACATAGTCTTCAGACTCTGCCTGACCTGCTTTCATATAGTCTTTGCTTTCCGCCGGTACTTCCACAAGATCCAACGGCAATGTATAGCGCAGAGTTCCCTCTGCTGCATTCCAGTAAAATCCACCGTCAATCTTCTGGTGTACCGCTTCATATGGTAAATAAAACTGTCCGTCAGACACAATGCCTTTCTGCTCCAGTACCTCATTATTCATAATAATTGCCACTTCTTCCGCAGCAGTCACACCATAATATTCATTCAAATCAGCTTTCACTTTCGATGGACCATATTTTTTCCATACAAATACACCCGCTGCTGAAACAATCACAATTATAAAAAATAATATGAGCAAAAGTTCGATCAGGCATGTCCGCTGTCTTCTCCGTCTTCGGTTCTGTAGTCTTTTTGCCCGGATCGCTCCATAGTTTTCATCATGTTCTCTTCTATCCATAGCCTACCTCCTACCTGACCTATTATACCATATGAATTTTCTTTTTTCGACAGATTACTACACACTTTCCTCTTTTTCAAAAAATAATAAGATTTTCTTAATACTTTGCATTGAGGGGATTTGCATTATTTTGTCTCTATTTTTTGAAAATGAAGTTCTTTCAGGCTTCCGGTCTTATCATCCATCACATAATCCCGCATATATGTACTGCTTTCTTTTGCCATATGTGCGCTGACAATCTGCAGGGGACTTGCCGGTTCCCCATCCATAGACATGGGGATTCCGCATTTTTCATATGCTTCCAGCTCTATGAAAAACTGTCTGTATTTTTCTTCTGTACTATTCACTTCGTTCCTTCCCGTCCAAACGGTAATTATGGCTTCTTCCGTTTCCACTAAGACCTGGGTGCACGTGATATAATCCTTTGGAAAACAGATTTCCGCTGAAAAAAGAAGACAGCAAATGGACATTTATATTGTTTGCATTTTAGAAATAATTATTTGTCATTGTTTTGTCTTGAAATTTAGCTGAATCACTTAGAAAATCGAATTAGTTTAGAATAAATAGAATTGCTGAAAGATTTTCCTGAGAATGGTTTCATCAACATCGATAATACGTTCGTATCCCTCCTTTGCACAGATACATAATTACCGGGACACTGTCTTCTCTTATTTTGCATTATAAATAATTTCCCCTCACTTTGCAAGTATTTTCTTTACATATTTTTTTTTTTTGTTTATACTATTATAAAAATAAGCATTCATGTTTATGGATAGGAAGTGATAATATATGAAGATTGAAAAAATAAATGACAATCAGATCCGTTGTACTCTGACGCGGGCAGACCTTGCTGCCAGACATTTGAAGCTGAGTGAGCTTGCTTACGGCACTGAAAAAGCAAAAATGCTGTTTCATGACATGATGCAGCAGGCTTCCAGCGAACTGGGATTCGAGGCTGATGATATTCCACTGATGATTGAAGCAATCCCGGCTTCCCCGGATTCGATTGTCCTGATCATTACAAAGGTAGAAAATCCAGAAGAACTCGACACACGTTTTTCCAAATTCGGACCGCTGGAAGATTCCGATACAAAACAGACTGCACTTGATAAACTGGAAGGGGCTGATGAGTTTCTCGATTTACTGAACAAAGTAAAATCTGCGGTTGCAGAACCACTCCCGCCCGAAAGAGAGACTGTAGAACCGGTTCCGGCAGCGCCTGCCATCCGGCTTTTCTCATTTTCTAATTTAGACAGTGTCATTCATGCCGCCCGCCTTCTTCATACAATGTATCATGGAGCAAATACGCTTTATAAAAATGAATCAAATGGTATGTTTATTCTGGCTCTGGCGCAATCCGGACATACCGGAAATGAGTTCAGCAAGATCTGTAATATGCTGTCTGAATATGCTTCCATTGAAAAAGCCTCCGGCACGGTTCTCGCTTATCTGGAAGAACACTGCAAAACAATCATTCCTGCAGATGCTGTCAGACATCTTGCAGAGATTTAATAAAAAGGCATTACCACAGAGGCTGCGCCCCCGGTAATGCCTTTTCTCTTTTCTGAAAATTTACAGAAATTCTTCCATCGCCTTAAATAATTTTTTGATATCAATCGGTTTTGAAATATGTTCATTCATACCGGCTTCCTTTGCCATACGGATGTCATCTGAAAATGCATTCGCCGTCATGGCAATAATCGGAAGATCTGCATCTCTCCGGTGCAGTGCACGGATTGCCTTTGCTGCCTCATATCCATTCATCAGAGGCATCTGGATATCCATAAAAATGAGATCATAGTAATTTTCCCCGGACTTTTCCACCATTTCCACTGCCTCTTTTCCATTCTGGGCCTCTTCAATAGTCACTCCTGCCAGCGTGAGAAATTCTCTTGCAATCTCCCGGTTTAGTTCATTATCTTCCACAAGAAGAATCCTTTTTCCCTCAAAATTCCGGGATGTTCCCTTGTTTTCCTCTTCTCCCTCTTTCTCCTGCAACCCGTTTCTATCTGCTTCTTTCAAATGAAGTACAACCGTGAATGTAGTTCCCACTCCAATACTGCTGTCGACATAAATTTCTCCGTTCATCAGGTCAATAATATTTTTCGTAATCGCCATTCCAAGTCCATTTCCCTCTATAGAATGAATCTTAGAATTTGTCTCTCTCTCAAAAGGCTGAAAAAGCTTTTCTTTAAATTCTTCACTCATTCCCATCCCGGTATCAGAACAGATAAACTCAAACGTCGTATAGTCGGTATACGAAGATGGACACGTTCGCGCGCTAAATTTAATTTTCCCCTTTTCCGGTGTAAATTTTACAGCATTTCCAAGAATATTAACAAAAATCTGACGGATTCTCAGCGAATCCCCTGTCACATAAATATTTTTTAATGATTCAAACCCGTAGCAAAACTCCACGCCTTTTTTCGCTGCCTGCGGCTGTATAATATCACAAATTTCTTTTACCATCTGACTGATGTCAAACGTACTTTCATGAAAAACCACTTTCCCACTTTCTATTTTTGACATATCAAGCACTGCCTTGATCAGATTCAGCAGATGTGCAGAAGAAGCATCAATCTTACTCAGACAGTCTTCAACCTTTTTTGGATTATCCATATTTTGTCTGGCAATCGTACACATCCCGAGAATTGCATTCATCGGCGTCCGGATATCGTGCGACATATTAGACAGAAACGTAGATTTGGCTATACTTGCCTGCCTTGCCGCTTCATACGCGGACCGAAGCGCTATATTCTGCTCTTCCTGCCTCCGCTTGAACTCATCAATATTCATTGCCATAACGGTAATCATCGACGGCTTATCTTCCTTGATCCGCGAGACAATAAACTGTAACCGGAACCATTCCATTCTCCCTTTGACATCCAGCCTTATTTCCTTTTCAAGGACACCGCTTCCCGCCAATTTCTGCAGAAAATCTGCTGATGAAAAAAGACCTCTCAGTTCATTTTCATATTCTTTTGAAACTTTCTTAAAGAACCATCCTTCAAATTCAGAAAAAGTAAGCTCCTGACCGGAAAACAAAATGCTTTCACTTTGTGTTGTTCTTATGACACGTACGATTCTGCTTTCCAGATTTGCCTCATACACATCATCGTACATATTTGCCAGTGCACGGATCAGTCTGCGGTTTTCGTTATCTTTCTCTTCCATCGTCTTGATCTTTTCAAAATCATCTTCGTATAAATTTTCAAATACAAATGATTTTTTATCCATCTTTTTCACAAACGGAATGTAAATTGCCACATCCACGGCAATCAGCACTATTTGAAGCAGAACCCCTGCAAATGATTCCGTTGCTATGTAACCACTATAGAGATGAGCAAAACACATTGATTCAAAAGTAGAATTTGGCAGTCAGCTTCTATAAAGTTTGAGGTTGGGATTTTATGGCATAGCAAAGCTAACGTAAGTCC
>JAPFCT010000148.1 GCA_026169575.1 Faecalimonas sp. | reverse complement strand
TTAGGGGGTTTCTTTTTCTTCCTTTTTCCTGCATAATAGACTTATGAATATCTTACAAAGAATCTTTACCGACTATTATGAAGAAATAAAATATACCCTTCATCCCAGAAAGACTGAGATGGAAAATATCGATAAGATGTTGGGCTGTGGCGATCCTTCCTTTGGCGGAGCTATGTATGTCTGCACCCATTGTGGCAATTTTAAATTTGTCCCTTTCCGTTGTCACAGCCGCTTTTGTCCCACTTGTGGTAACAAATATGCCATGGAACGCACTACCAATATGTCTTTTAAACTGGTCAATGTTGCTCATCGCCACTGTGTTTTTACCATTGATGAAAATCTCCGTGATTTTTTCCTCCATGACCGCTCCCTTCTTAACTGTCTTTTTCATGCAGTTAACAGCGTCATTTCCCGTATGTTTTTCAAACTTAATAAATCCAAAAACTTCACTCCTGGCTTTATCATGGTTTTACATACCTTTGGCAGAGACCTCAAATGGAATCCTCATATCCATTGCCTTCTTTCAGAAGGTGGGTTTAGTGATGATGGCTTCTGGCGTCATGTCAGTCACTTTAATTATTCTTACCTTCGCAATGCGTTCCGCACTGCACTCCTGAATGAAATGCATTCTAAAATTGGACCTTCTTTTAAAAAAATCAAGTCCAAATGTTACAACGACCATAAGCAGGGCTTCTATGTCTATGCCAAACCGAATCTTTCTGATTCCAAAACAGTCATCAAATACATTGGGCGTTATCTTGGTCGCCCTGTAATTGCTACATCCAGAATAGACAGCTATGATGGTGATACTGTTACCTTCCATTACAATCGGCATGAAGATAATAAATATATTGTAGAAACTCTCCCGGCAATTGATTTTATCAAACGATTAATTCGTCATATCCCTGAGAAGTACTTCAAAATGATTCGATATGGTGGCTTATATGCCAGACATCGAAAAACAGACGAAAAACTTTATCGTGCAATCTCGAAAAGCAAACATCGTATTTACCGGAGTTTCAACCAATGGCGGACTGCCATTCTTTCTTCTTTTGGTTATGATCCTTTAGAGTGTCCGAATTGCAAACACAAAATGGAGCTTTTGGAACTCTATTATAATCATAAGCGCGTATCCCTCGAAGAACTCTATGAGAGAGCAATGTCCAAATCTTTCGGAAAGCGTTCTTCTGCATGATTTCTTTTTTCACGTTCTATGATATAATCCTCTAAAAGGAGGAATACTACCATGAAATCTAATATCGAGGAATTACGCAAAAAATACATGGACAATCCACCAGAAGGAATGACATCTAAGGACATTCGCAATATGAGCGAGGATGAACTTCTGGATATGGATTTCTTTTTAAACGAAGATGATTTATTTGCCGATGAGGCTGGTATAGAAGGTTTTTATATCTTCTAACGAGCGTCATCTTGTTCTCATGCCCGACTTTGTGCGGGCTATTTTCATTCATTGTTCCAACAAAAATCGGAATTTCCTATTATA
>JAPFCT010000030.1 GCA_026169575.1 Faecalimonas sp. | reverse complement strand
TGCAACTTATTGGAACAAATGTAATGGAGAATTATAAAAGGAGGAACCAAAGATGGGAAAATGGATCGTATTTGTGGTATTACTTGCGATTGCAGTGTGGATGATTTACAAAAAACATATTGGAGATATCCAATTTAATTTTGTACTCTGTCTGCTGGCGGCAAATGCAAGTACTCTTTTGGAAGATGTGGCAGTTCCGATGAGGGTGGTGTTGTTTCTGGCCGTATTTGCAGGCGGATATTTTGTCGCAAGAACTTTTAAGAAAAGGCAAGAATCTTAGAAAATAAGAGAATCTCCCGGAGAAAATCAATGACTGTACAGATCTTCTCCGGGAGATTTCTGATTTTTGATCCTGGCTTAGTTTGGAAAACCGCTGCTGTAATGCAACTTATAATCTTCGGTAATAAACACTGCCTCTGTCTCTGGAAGCGTTTCGATCAGCTTCATCCCTTCTTCGAGCCCGAGTGAAAAGCAGGCCGTGCTGAGTCCATCTCCGTCTACGGATTTCTCTGATAGGATCGTGACAGATACGAGCGAGTTGTCATAGGGATAGCCTGTTTTCGGATTGAGCAGATGATGGTAAAATTTTCCGTCTTTTTCAAAGGAACGCTCATAAATCCCGGAAGAGACGACGGATTTGTCCCGCACAGAAACGCTGGAAACTGTTTCACTGCGGTTGGCAAAAGGCTTCTGGATTCCGATCTCGAAGGCATTCCCATCCGGCTTTTCTCCGACACAGAGGACATTTCCGCCGAGGTTGATCACGGCGCTTTCTACACCGTGTTCCAGCAGAAATTCTTTGATCTTGTCAGCAATGTAGCCTTTGGCGATCGCGCCCAGGTCAAGCTGCATGCCTTCCTGCAAAAAACGGACGCGGTTTTCTTTTACAATAACATTCCGGTAATCCACAAGCGGGAGAGCTGCTAAGAGTTCATCATCCGATGGGATCCTCTTTTCTTCAGAAGTAAAATCCCACAGCGCAGAGACCGGACCGATCGTAATGTCGAAGGCGCCGCCGGATTTCTCACAGTAGGAGAGCGCGGCAGTAAGCAGTTCTGTCATCTCCGGTGAGATACAGAAAAAACCATCTTCCTGCGGGAGAAGTCCATGATTGAGCTGGTAAAGTTCACCGGACGGCAAGGTGCGGCTGAAAAGATTTTCATATTTGTCACACAAACGGATCGCTTCCGCAAGAAGATTTTGATCGGAGGAGTCATAGAGCGTCACGGTGACAACTGTATTTAATTTAAATGCGGTATCAGAGATCGGAGTATCTGTGCTTCCATCTGACTGTGCAGAAGCATTTGGATCCGTCTGCTGTTTCAGAAAGATAAGAACGACCAGCAGCAGGAAGAGGAAAAGAGCGCTTCCTGCCTGAAGGGTTCGTTTGCGATGATCAGTCATTGCCTTTGTGTGCCTCCTTCCATGAGTAGATCAGTGCATCGGAATTCTGGATCGCGTAGTCGGCAATCTGTTCATAAGGAATATGCAGACCATCGTCGATCCATTTCCGGATGATCCCTATGATCCCACAGACACGGAACGTGTATAGATAATCAAAGGAGTCCTGGTCAAATGCGCTGCAGCTTTTTTTCATCAGCGTGTAGCTGACGTCATACTGCAGGGCGAACAGCCGCCCGAGAAAAGCATCTTCCGAGCGGAGGATCAGTACGCGGCAGGAGTCCATATTTTCATAGAGAAAACGGAAAATATCACAGATCAGCGCGCGATTGTCCGCATAAGGCTTCTGCTGTTGGGTAAACAGCGTCATCTGCTCGAGAAAATCGTCCTGGATCTGCCGATACAGTGCAAAAATATCTTCAAAATTGGAATAAAATGTAGTGCGGTTGACATCCGCAGTCTCGCAAAGCTTCTGTACGGTGATCTTGGAGAGCGGCTGGTCAACCAGCAGTTTCAACAGAGCTTCCTTTAAAACTTTCTGTGAGTAAGCCCGTTTGCGATGTAGTTTTTCCTGTTGCATAAGAATCCCTTTCTGGAAAATACCAGCAGTCGAACTGCCTGGAAGATCTAAACAGTGTTGTCTTCTGGTAATCATTTCTTTTGAAATCATACCAATCATACCACAAAGAAAGAAAAACGACAAAGGAAAATGAAGGCGGTAAAAAAGATTGGTACAAGGTGACATGTCAGGGAAGGAAAATATCACAAAATAAGATAAAAACAACAAAAAGGGAAAAAGTGTTGGTTTCAAAACGGAATGTCTGTGATTGTTGATTGAACAGAAAAATCGGATATGCTATGATAAAACAAATCAAGTAGGAAAGGAAGAGAAGATAGCATGAGAACTGTAATGGAATTAAACAAGAACTGGTATTTTCAGAAAGAAAATGTCGGACTTCCGCAGGAACTTCCTTGTGACTGGGCAAAAGTAGATCTGCCTCACACATGGAACGCGGTGGACGGT
>JAPFCT010000329.1 GCA_026169575.1 Faecalimonas sp. | reverse complement strand
GTCCATCACGATTCTACGATTTTTGCATTTACAGTCGGGAAAGCGTTCGACGGTAAGGATGGGTTCCGTCTGGCAGCGTGCCATGGGGATTTCCCGGGATTTCGCATCAAGCCAAATCCAGAGATCGTGACAGAGGGGTATGTGCAGCTGAATACAGAAGTGTACGGAGGAGTGAACTTATCAAGCTGGCTGGATCGTCCGCTTTCCATCGCAGGAAGAGTGGTGCTGCGCTCCGAAGATGTCTTCCGCCCGGAAGTACGCTTTGTTGATTTTAAGCGTCCGCTTCTTACAATCCCGAATATTGCGATCCATTTACAGAAAGAGATGAATCAGGGAGTAGAGTTAAACCGCCAGACACAGATGATCCCGCTTCTTGGAACACTTGCAGAAGGGGAGAAAAAAGACGGTTATTTTGCAGGCCTGCTTGCAAAAGAGATGGGTGTAAAAGCAGAAGATATCCTGGAATACGAACTGAATGTCTATAATATAGAAGATGGATGTCTGACCGGAGCGAAAGAAGAATTTATTTCTGCACCGAGACTGGATAATCTGACTTCTGTGCAGGCGCTTGCAACTGCGATCATCGATGCGCAGAGGGAGAAGGGAATTAACTGTGCGATCGTATATGACCATGAAGAAATCGGAAGCAGAAGTAAGCAGGGTGCGCAGTCCACTCTGATCGTGACTGTTTTAAAGAAAATTTATGCAGCACTTGGATATTCTGAGACTGCCTTTTACAATGCGATCATGGACAGTCTCCTGATCTCGGCAGATGTAAGCCATGCGATCCATCCAAGCTATGCGGCAAAGAACGATCCGACGAACAAAGCAAAATTAAATGAGGGATTCTGCATCAAGGAGGCATGTTCCCAGGGATATGCGACAGACTCAGAGGCGATCGCAATCGTACAGCAGATCTGTGAGAAAGAGGGCATTGCTTACCAGAAATTTGTAAACCGTTCGGATGGAAGTGCGGGGGGAACACTCGGATCTATCGTTTCTGCGATTCTTCCGGTGCGCACAGTGGATATGGGAATTCCGATGTTTGCAATGCATTCCAGCAGAGAATTTATGGGGAGAGAAGACCAGGAAAGCCTTGTAAGGTTTATGACAGCATATTTTTCGCTGTAAGAAAAGACCTGAAAGAATGTTACAGAATTGTAATAGAAAGAACAGACATTTGTAATATTATAAATCTATAATATTATTCTAAGGCGTGTGTTCGGATGGCAAAGAATAGCAAACAGATTTTTCACAGAATGTGTCTGGAGATGGATTTTGCAGGAATGATGCATGAGAGTTCTCAGGCACATTTTGTATGTCTAAAATGGCATGCCGGAAATAAAAAATAAGGGGTAACAATATGAAGCAGAACGTACAAAAGATTGTGGTCTGCGGTGTGTGTGTACTTGCGGGAGTGATTCTCGCAGCTGGCATCAGAAAGGAAATATCACCAGAAAGAACAGAAAAAGCAGACACAAAAAAAGGTGCAGCAGTTCTTCAGGAACTGGAGCAGGCAGACATTTCGCAGATCGAGGGGAAAATATTGGAACTGGAACGGAGTGAGATGGAGACGAACCCGGAGTTATACAGTCAGTCGATGAAGGTGAGGTTTTCGAATGCACTCATTTTAGGAGACTCGATTACAGAAGGGTTTATTGAATATGATTTTTTGAGGGAATCTTCCGTCATTGCAGCACTTGGAATGAAAGTGACAGATGTTACAGAAAAACTTGACACAGTCAGAACATTGAATCCACAGGTGATCTTTTTATCTTATGGGATGAATGACATTGCGGTAACCGGTGGTGATGCGAACACTTTTAAAGAGAATTACAGAGGCGTGGTCAGAGATATTCGGGAGATACTTCCGCAGACAGCAGTTTATATTAATTCTGTTTTTCCGGTACAGCAGATAAAAATTGATGAATCACCAGAATATGCAGCGCTGGATGCGTTTAACCAGGCGCTGCGCGAACTTTGTGAAGAGGAAGGAATCCTATTTATTGACAATACCGGTATCATAAAGGATGAATATTATGAGCCGGATGGAGTACATCTCCGTCCGGAGATTTATCCACTATGGCTTGTAAATATGGCGGAGGTGGCAGATTTATGACAAGGAAAATTCACAGCAGGGAGAGAAGAAACGGACTGGATATCATTTTTATTGCACAAATGATGCTGCTTGGAATACTGGTCGTGTATGTTGCAGTTCTGCTTTTGAGAAAAGGTGAAAGTGACACTCCGTTTACAGAGATGAAGCAGGCGGTAGAGACATCGATGGACGGTTCCGGAATGCAAGAGGCGGATCATAAGATGCTTCGTCGGAATTATCAGCTGAATGCAAATGATTATGACGGAGTGATGTTATGGTTTCGGGAGGGAACGATGGAGGTTGATGAAGTACTTCTTGTGAAATTAAAGTCAGAAGAGCAGTCAGATGCCGTCACAGAGGCCATAGAAGCGCGGCGGGATTCCAGAAAGGAGAGCTTTCAGGGGTACGGCGCAAGCCAGACGAAACTCATTGAAGATTCTATTATAGATGTAAGGGGAAATTATATTCTTTTTGTGATTAAGGAGGATGCAGAGAAGATCGACCAGGCATTTCAAAAAGCCTTGTAGCGAGGGAGTATTTCTGCAGAAGATCAAGAGAATATAAAAAGGGGACAAAAGAATGTTATTTAGCAGTATAGTTTTTTTATTTACGTTTTTACCGGTGACACTGCTTGTGTACCACCTTGTGCCGGGCAGGATGAAAAACATCGTGCTTTTGCTCTGCAGCCTTGTTTTTTATGCATGGGGAGAACCGGTATATGTCATTTTAATGATTCTGTCGATTCTGTTTAATTATGTATCGGGAATTGATATTGAACGGAATCTGGAAAATCCGTTTAAGGCCAAACAAAGTGTTGTGATAGCAGTTGGTGTGAACCTTCTGATTCTTGGGTTCTTTAAATACTATGGCTTTTTGATCGAAAGTCTGAATGCGGTGCTGCCGGTAGAACTGCCTTATAAGGAACTGGCGCTTCCAGTCGGGATTTCCTTCTATACGTTTCAGACATTATCTTACATTATAGATGTATACCGTGGAAAAGTGCAGGTGCAGCGGAATCTGGTCTCTTTTGGAGTCTATGTGACGATGTTTCCGCAGCTGATCGCGGGACCGATTGTGAAATATACAGATGTGGAGCGGCAGCTCCGTGAGCGTGAGATTACGATGGAGAAGTTCGGCGATGGAGCGATCTATTTCGTGCGCGGGCTTGCAAAAAAAGTATTGATCGCAAATATGACGGGGATGGTATTTACAAAAGTATCGGCGATGGCGTTTGCAGATATGTCGGTGCTGACTGCATGGATCGGATGTATCGCTTACACGTTTCAGATTTATTTTGATTTCAGCGGCTACTCAGATATGGCGGTAGGGCTTGGAAAGATGCTTGGATTTGAATTTATGAAGAATTTCGACTATCCATATTTATCAAAGAGTATTACAGAATTCTGGCGCAGATGGCACATTTCACTCGGAACATGGTTCCGCGAGTATGTATACATCCCGCTTGGAGGAAACCGGAAAGGAACAGAACGGACCATCATCAATCTGATGATCGTATGGTTTCTGACGGGATTGTGGCATGGAGCGAGCTGGAATTTTGTGATGTGGGGAGTGTATTACGGAGTGCTTTTGATCGTTGAAAAATTCGTGATCGGGGATCGGCTGGAGAAGATTCCAGGATTCTTCAGACATTTCTACACGCTTTTGTTTGTGATGACCGGCTGGGTATTTTTCTTTAGTCCGACACTTGGATCTGCGTGGAAATATCTTGGTGTGATGTTTGGGATCGGGGCGAAGACAGTGGCGGATTCGATGGGGATTTATCTGCTTGCGACAAATGTTATACTGTTTTTGATCGCGGCAGCCGGATCATCGCCGAAGGTACATGAAAGTTTTGAGGAAATTATTTATGGAAGCAGGAAAGTAAAAGCAGTATCTGCATGCATAGTTTATGCGGGAATGTTTTTGTTATCAATTGCATACCTGGTGACAGAGACATATAATCCATTTTTGTATTTCAGATTTTAAGGGGAGAAGAATGAGCAGCAGATGAAAAGAGTAGACAGAAAGAGAAGAAAAGTCAGACTGTGGGTTGCGCTTGGATTTATTTTCCTGGCGGCAGTTACCGTTCTGGCAGACAGAATGACAAAGGATAAAGAATTTTCGGAGGAAGAGAACCGAATGCTGACGGGAAAGCCGGAGATATCAATGGAGACTGTAGCAAATGGAAAGTTCATGAGCCAGTATGAAAAATATAAATCGGACCAGTTTCTTGCAAGAGACTTCTGGGTAAGTTTAAAGACAAATGTTGATCTGCTGCTGGGAAAGAGAGAGTCCAATGGTGTTTTTAAAGGAGAAGACGGATATCTTCTGGAAGATATCAGTGTGACTGACGAACGTGCCTACAAGGAAAATATGGATGCGGTGACAGCGTTTGCCGGCAAATACCCGGATCTGAAGATGCACATGATGATCGTTCCGAATGCGGCAAATATCCTGAAGGAAAAGCTTCCAGCATTTGCAGTGACGGAAGACCAGGATGCACAGCTGAGAAAGACAGAAGAGATCGTCTCCGGTGCAGGGATCAGGTGGATCGATGTGTCAGAGCCATTGAAGGCACATAAAGATGAGGAAATCTACTACCGCACCGATCACCACTGGACAACAAAGGGAGCATACTATGCATTTCAGGCGTCGGCAGAAGCATTGGGGATTCCGGGTGAGGAACTGAAACCGTTAGAGCCATATACGGTTTCCGGGGAATTTAACGGGACACTCTCGGCGACAAGCGGATATGAGCGGGGGCGAAGGGAGAACATAGAGATTTATCTTCCAAAGGGAGAACAGACAGAAGTTGTTGTCAACTATGTGGAGGAGAAGGAAAAGAGCGCCTCCATGTACAGTTCAGAGAAGCTTAAAGAAAAGGATAAGTATGGAATGTTCTTAAATGGGAATCATGCATTGGTAGACATTAAGACAACTTCAGAAAAGAACAGAAGGCTGCTTGTCCTGAAGGACTCCTATGCGAACTGCTTTGTACCGTTTCTGACGCCTTACTACAGAGAAATCGTGCTTGTAGACCCGCGATACTATTATGGAGATCTGGATGAACTGATCGAGGAAGACCGCATTACGGATGTATTGTTTTTATATAATGGAAATACATTTTTTACAGACAATAATTTAAGTGGAGTGTTGGAAAGTGAGTAATCAGATAGAGAGAGAATTTGACACACCGAAAGAGTCGGTGCGTCTGAATAAATTTTTGAGTGAGGCAGGGGTTTGCTCAAGGAGAGAGGCAGACAGACTGATCGAGAGCGGAAGAGTCACCGTCGATGGCAGACGTGCGGAGACGGGAATGCGTGTCACGAAGGAGCAGGAAGTATGTGTTGGAAAGAAAGTGATACAGAAAAAAGACCGGATGGTCCTGCTTGCAGTCAATAAACCGACCGGGATCGTATGCACAGAGGAGAAGCGGGAGAAGAAAAATATTATCCGTTTTTTAAACTATCCGACGCGGATCACCTACATCGGAAGACTGGATAAAGATTCCGAAGGGCTTCTGCTCATGACAAACAATGGGGATATCATTAATAAGATGATGCGTGCGGGAAACTGCCATGAGAAAGAGTACAAGGTGACTGTCAACAAAGAAGTGACAAAGGAGTTTGTGCGGAAGATGTCGGAAGGAGTGCCGATCTTAGATACCGTGACAAGACCATGTAAAGTCGAGAAGATCGGGAAATATAAATTCCGTATCATCCTGACGCAGGGATTAAACCGTCAGATCCGCAGAATGTGTGAGTATCTGGGCTACCAGGTGACAAGACTGGAGCGGATCCGAGTGATGAATATCGAACTGGGAGATCTAAAGAGCGGTGAATACCGAGAGGTGACGAAGAAGGAACTGGATGAGTTATATGAACTGTTGAAAGATTCTTCCAACAACACCGTATATGAGGAGTAGAATATGGAACAGAAAAAGCAGAGAATGCAGGAATTGGTGCAGCTGTTAAATCAGGCGGGAAAGGCTTACTATCAGGATGCACAGGAGATCATGAGCAACCATGAATATGACAAGCTGTATGATGAACTGCTTGCGCTGGAGCAGGAACTTGGCATTACGATGGCAAACAGTCCGACGGTGAACGTAGGATATGAAGTGTTAAGCGAACTCCCGAAGGAACGGCATGAGAAGCCGATGCTGTCGTTGGATAAGACAAAGGAGATCAGCAGACTTAAAGAGTTTGTCGGAACGCAGAAGGCGGTGATCTCCTGGAAGCTTGACGGGCTTACGATCGTGCTGACTTATAAAGGCGGAGAGCTGAAAAAGGCAGTCACGCGTGGAAACGGGGAAGTCGGGGAAGTGATCACAAACAATGCGAGAGTATTTCGGAATGTACCGCTCCGCATTGCTTATCAGGGAGAGCTGATCCTGCGCGGAGAGGCTGTCATCGGCTATCGGGATTTTAAGAAAATCAACGAAGAGATCGAAGAAGTGGATGCAAAATATAAGAATCCGAGAAATCTGTGCAGCGGTTCAGTGCGGCAGCTCAACAATGAGATCACAGCCCGGAGAAATGTACAGTTTTTTGCATTTTCGCTTGTGCGGGCAGAAGGGGTGGACTTTAAAAATTCAAGGAACTTTCAGCTTGCCTGGCTGAAGGAACAAGGATTTGACGTGGTAGAGCACTATGAGGTGACAAGAGAGACGCTTGAGGAACGTGTCTGCTTCTTTGAAGAGCATATTGAAGAAAATGATATTCCGTCGGATGGACTTGTGTTGACTTACGATGACATTGCTTACGGGAAGTCACTTGGAAGTACAGCGAAATTTCCAAGAGATTCCTTTGCGTTTAAATGGGCGGATGAGATCCGGGAGACAATTTTAAGGGAGATCGAGTGGAGTCCGTCAAGAACCGGGCTGATCAACCCGGTGGCGATCTTTGATCCGGTAGAACTTGAGGGAACGACAGTCAGCCGTGCAAGTGTCCATAATCTAAGTATTATGGAAGAACTGGAGCTTGGGATTGGAGATACGATCCAGGTGTACAAGGCAAATATGATCATTCCGCAGATCGCGGAGAATCTTACGCGCAGCGGGATGATCCAGGTACCGGAACAGTGTCCGGCATGCAAAGGCGCAACAGAAGTGCGCCAGGTCAGTGATACGAAGACATTATACTGTACAAATCCAGACTGCGGAGCAAAACATATCAAGGCCTTTTCGTTGTTTGTCAGCAGGGATGCACTCAACATCGACGGACTTTCTGAGGCTACGCTCGAGAAATTTATTACGCGCGGATTTATCCGTCATTTTTCGGATATTTTTCATCTGGAGCGGTATGAAGAAGAGATCCGTTCGATGGAAGGATTTGGAGAGAAGTCTTATAAAAACCTTCAGACAAGTATAGAGAAAGCAAGAAAGACAACATTGCCGAAGCTGATCTATGGGCTTGGGATCGCGAATATCGGGTTGTCGAATGCGAAGATGATCTGCCGTGCGTTTGACTATGATGTAGAGAAAATGCTTCAGGCAGATGTGGAGCTCTTAAATGAGATCCAGGGAGTCGGTGATGTGATCGCAAGGGCATTTGCAGACTATTTTGCGGTGGAAGAGCACCGGGAAGAATTTTTCAGACTGCTCGCGGAAGTAGAGATCCCCAAGAAAGAGTCAGAGCAGACAGAACAGATTTTTGCAGGTATGAATTTTGTGATCACGGGAAGTGTGAATCATTTTGCCAACCGGAATGAAGTGAAAGAGGTCATTGAGAGCAAAGGCGGAAAAGTCACCGGATCTGTCACTTCAAAGACAAACTGGCTGATCAATAATGATGTGGAATCCACGTCATCCAAGAATAAAAAGGCAAGAGAGCTTGGCGTGCCGATCATTTCCGAGGAAACATTTCTGGAGATGCTCGGAAATGACTGATGGGAAACGTCCACAGATGTAACACGCATTTACAAGAATTTATAGATTCTTAACTTGTACAGAAGAAACGTCTACGATATAATATACCCATATATGGTAGAAAGAAGGAAAAGATATGTCAGAAAAAGATTTGACGATAGACAGTGAGATCATAGATGAGATTACAGAAGGAAACGAAGATAAACATACGGATGAGAAAGGTCATAAGCACCCGGATGTGCCGGATGACGCGGGATATGAGAAGTATTGCTCGCTTTGCAACCGTCCGGAGAGCATTGCGGGAAAGATGATCGAACTCCCGAACAATATTACAGTCTGCTCTGATTGTATGCAGAAGAGCTTTGACCTGATGTCGAACAGCAATTTTGATTACAGTAAGCTGATGAATATGCCGGGAGTGCATATCATGAATATGGCAGAACTTGAGAATATGATGCCGAAGACAAAGCCGGTCAAGAAGAAGGAAGGCGAGAAGAAAGAGCCTGCACTGAATCTTAAGGATATTCCGGCTCCGCATAAGATCAAGGCGAAGTTAGATGAATATGTAGTCGGGCAGGAACATGCCAAGAAAGCGATGGCAGTTGCCGTCTACAACCATTATAAGCGCGTGGCGACAGATACGATGGATGACATTGAGATCGAGAAGTCCAATATGCTGATGATCGGACCGACCGGAAGCGGTAAGACGTATCTTGTGAAGACGCTTGCAAGACTTCTGGATGTGCCGCTTGCGATCACAGATGCAACTTCACTGACAGAGGCCGGATATATCGGTGATGATATCGAGAGTGTTGTCTCAAAGCTTCTTGCGGCAGCGGACAATGATGTGGAGAAAGCAGAGAGAGGGATCATTTTTATCGATGAGATCGATAAGATCGCGAAGAAGAGAAATTCCAGTCAGAGAGATGTCAGCGGCGAATCGGTACAGCAGGGAATGCTGAAGCTTTTGGAAGGAAGTGAAGTGGAAGTTCCGGTAGGGGCGAACAGCAAGAATGCAATGGTACCGCTCACGACTGTGAATACAAAGAATATTCTGTTTATCTGTGGAGGCGCATTCCCGGATCTGGAGGAGATCATCAAGGAGCGTCTGAACAAGCAGGCGTCGATCGGATTTACCGCAGATCTGAAAGATAAGTGGAACAATGATAAAAACATCCTTGAGAAAGTGACCGCAGAAGACCTCAGAAACTTCGGAATGATCCCGGAATTTATCGGACGTCTGCCGATCATCTTCACACTTCAGGGGCTGAATGAAGAGATGTTAGTCAAGATTTTAAAAGAGCCAAAGAATGCGATCTTAAAGCAGTATCAGAAGCTGCTTGCGCTTGATGAAGTGAAGTTAGAATTTGATGAGGCGGCATTGGAGGCGATCGCAAAGCGCGCGATGGAGAAGAACACAGGAGCCCGTGCACTGCGCGCGATCATCGAGGAGTTTATGCTGGATATTATGTATGAGATCCCGAAAGATGACAACATCGGTCAGGTGACGATCACAAAAGAATATATCGAAGGAACCGGAGGCCCTGTCATCACACTCAGAGGACAGGCTCTGCTTACGGGAAATTAAAGGAAAGTCAGGACATTGAAGCATATTCAGTGTCCTGATTTTATATGATATAAAGATTTGGGAAGATGGAGGCAGATATGCCAGAAACAGTAGAAACATGCAGAAGCAGGGTGTTGTCCGAAGAATACAGAGACTTTATTTTTCAGAGTCAGAGACCCTATTTTCTGAATGAGATTTCAGATGCAGAACTCTGTGAGCAGAAGATCGGGTATGAATATCATGCCGTATATATTGATAAGATGTTTGCGGAACCGCTTTCGATTGACCGGTTTACTTATGGGGCGATCCCGAAATGTTATACGCTCTTGGATACAGAGGCATTAAACGAGGCGGGGATCAGCCAGATCCAGAATTATCCGACTTTGAAACTGACCGGAAATGGCGTGATGATCGGATTTATTGATACCGGGATCGATTACCAGAATCCGATTTTTCGCAAGCCGGACGGCAGTACGCGGGTCGCCGGGATCTGGGATCAGACGATCCAGGAGGGAGAACCGCCGGAGGGGCTTTTGTATGGAACCGAATACACGGAGGAAAAAATCAATGAAGCATTAAGCAGTGGGGATTCATTGAGCATTGTCCCGTCCAGGGATGAAAACAGTCATGGAACCTTTCTTGCAAGCATTGCGGCGGGAGGTGAAAAGATCGAAAACCAGTTCAAAGGGGCGGCTCCGGGCGCGATGGTTGGCATTGTGAAATTAAAGAAAGCGAAACAGTATCTGCGCGATTTTTATTTGATCAAAGATGATGCAGCGTGCTATCAGGAGAACGATATTATGCTCGGGATCCGGTATCTGACGGATCTGGCAAAAAGAAAGAATGTGCCGCTTGTTCTGTGCATCGCACTTGGAACAAATATGGGGGATCATAATGGAACATCCCCGCTCTGTAATCTTCTGGAAGTGTATGCGTACACGGCAAATTTCGGGATTGTTGTAGGCGGCGGCAATGAGGCAAACCAAAGACATCACTATTATGGGCTGATCGAAACTATGTCTGACAGTAAAAATGTGGAGATCCGTGTTGCCGAGGATGTAAAAGGATTTACAATGGAACTTTGGACAGAAATTCCCAATATATTTGCGGTCTCTCTCGTGTCACCGGCAGGGGAGCGGATCCCGCTTGTGCCGGTGCGGCAGGGGAGCGGGACGGTATTAAATTTCGTGTTTGAGCGGACAAAAGTGTATCTGGATTACAGGCTGCTTGTTGAGCGGACGAATTCAGAACTGATCCTGATGCGGTTTGCAGATCCTTCTCCTGGGATCTGGCGGATCGTTGTGGAACCGCAGCAGCTTGCAGATGGGATTTTTCATATGTGGCTTCCAGTCACAGAATTTTTGGATGGGGATGTATATTTTTTGCAGTCGGATCCAGATACTACTATTACAGAACCCGGAAATACAAGCGATCCGATGACCGTTGCAAGTTATAACGGGGCGGATAATAGTATTGCCATTGATTCGGGAAGAGGGTATACTAGAAGTGGAAGACTGAAACCAGAATTTGCGGCTCCGGGAGTCAATGTGACGGGGGCGGCAGGCCGTGGGCAATTTGCAGAGCGGACCGGATCCAGCATTGCGGCAGGGATCACTGCGGGAGCGACGGCGCTTCTGTTTGAATGGATGGTCTATCAGTTAGGAAGGACCAACATTGACTCGATCCAGCTGAAGAATCTGATGATCCTCGGTACAGAACGAAAAGAAACAGAAGTGTATCCAAACAGAGCGTGGGGATATGGAAGCCTGAATCTGTACAACACATTTGAGCAGCTGCGGACATTTTAAGGTGCAGTTGCGTGTGGCAGTCAGAGACATATTTTCATCGCGGAAAAGCAGAGAAAAGGACAGAAAGGAAGAGCGCTATGAAAGAATTTTTTGAAGATTTAGGAAAATTTATTACAGAGACAGCAGGAAATGTAGGGAAAAAGACAGAAGAAGTGATGGAAGTACAGAAATTAAAGAACCAGATCCGCAGCCTGGAGCGCAGCAACCAGAAGGATCTGACAGATCTTGGAAAGATCATTTACGAGCGTTTCCAGAAAGAGGAAGGCATCGATGCAGAACTTGAGGTGATCTGTGAAGAGATCCGGAAAAGACGAATGATCGTTTCTGCTTTTGAGAAGAAACTTGCAGATATGCGTGGGGTTAAGGAATGTGAAAGCTGTCATGAGCTGATCGAGAAAGATATGAAATTCTGCCCGCATTGCGGAGCGGAGATGAAGAGAGAAGAAGCGGCGGAAGCGTGTGAAGATATTTTTGAAGAAAGCGATGAGACTGGCTGCCCGGAAGAGAAAGAGACCGCAGCAGAAGTGATCGAGGATATCATGGAAAGAGCGGCAGATGTCACAAAAGAATCGGCAGAACAAGTCAAAGATGTAGCAGTCAAGACTGCGGAGAATGTCAGAACGTCTGTGCATGAGGCGAAAGAGCAGATTCAGGATCGTGTAGACGATCTTCGTGGATAAGGAAGATACAGGAAAAAAAGATGATCTATTTTATTATTGCAGGAAGTTTACTTGTGCTTGATCTTGGGATCAAGTGGTATGCAGAGAAATCTTTGAATGAGGGAGAAACAAGACAGTCCGCAAATGGAAAGATCCTGCTTCGAAAGAGCCATAACAGCGGGATGGCGATGAATCTGCTGGAGAACCGGCCGGGGATCGTAAAGTGGTCGACAGCAGGTCTTGGTCTGTGCCTTCTCGGATATTATCTGTATCTTCTGTCAAAGAATGGAAGAAAGGTGGAGAAGACGGGATGGATGCTTGTTCTCGCAGGTGCATGCAGCAATCTGTATGACCGCTTCCGGAGAAATCATGTAGTGGATTATTTTAGTTTCCGGTGCAGGTGGAAGAAGATTGAGAACATTGTGTTTAATCTGGGGGATATGTTTATTTTTGCAGGCAGCATTCTTGTCATAGTTGCACAAATATTCCGAAAGAAGTAAATTGACTTTTAAAATCAACAGCGTTATACTGGATAACAGAAGAGCATTTGCGAATGATACTTTTATGATTTGCAAATGCTTTTTCCGGTATCGGGGAAGCTTCTGAGATGGAGACAGAACCGCACGTCAGGAAGGAACAGAGAAAGCAGGAGGAAAAGACATGAAGAAAATAAATGGGAAAGAACTGGCAATTGATCTTTTGACCGATATGGTAGGAGGAATGTTGATTGCAATCGGAATCTATAATTTTGCAGTGAAAGCACAGTTCCCGATGACCGGATTTTCGGGAGTTGCACTGATTTTTTATCATTTGTTCCATATACCGATCGGAGCGATGACGATCCTTCTGAATATTCCCGTCGTGTTTCTCTGTTATAAGTTGCTTGGGCGGACATTTTTTCTGCGCTCACTGAAGACGATGATCATTTCCTCAATCTTGATGGACGTCGTGGCGCCAATGCTTCCGGTTTATGAGGGAGACCGGATGCTGGCAGCAATCTGTACGGGCGTCTTATCCGGACTCGGATATGGGCTGATCTATATGAGGAATTCTTCTACGGGAGGCGCAGACTTTGTGATCATGTCTGTGAAAGCGCTGAAGCCGCATGTGTCTATTGGACAGATCGCGTTTGTGATGGATGTGCTGATCGTTCTGATGGGAAGTTTCATTTTCCGGGATGTGGAGGGAATTATTTACGGACTGATCGTGACTTATCTGTTGTCTGCGGTAGTCGATAAAGTAATGTACGGAATTGACGCCGGAAAGATGACGCTGATCGTGACTGATTATCCGCATGAGATTGCGGCGAAGATCGATGAGTATACCGGCAGGGGAGCCACATTTTTAAAGGGCTGCGGAAGTTACTCAAAGGAAGAAAAAGAGATTGTCATGTGCGCCTGCAACAATAAGCAGATGTATACGATCCGAAAGATGGCAAAAGAGATCGATCCGAAGGCATTTATCGTGATCATGGAATCCAACGATGTTGTCGGGGAAGGATTTAAAGAGAACTAGAGTGAAAATAAAAGCAGAGTTTTTATCTGGACAGAAATCGTGTCCGGAAAAAAGAAAGAACGCATTGCAAATGAAAAAATCTATTTGCAGTGCGTTCTTTTCTATATCGCTATCACATCTCTATTGTAAAATATTATTCAGCATACCGCTGGATCAGTTTTACGATCATATCTGTGGCAAGATCCATTCCCTCGGCAGTGATGTGTTCGTAAGGTCCGTGATAGCCGTATCCTCCGGTTCCGAGGTTCGGACAAGGAAGTCTCATGTAGCTCAGACGGCATCCGTCCGTGCCGCCGCGGATCGGTGCGACATCCGGGACGATACCTGCAAGTCTGGCTGCCTCCACCGCATTGTCGATCAGGTGCATGCAGCCCTGGATCACTTCGGACATGTTCCGGTACTGGTCGTTGATCGTCAGTGTGACAGTGCCTTCTCCCCACTTCGCGTTGAGCTGTTGTTCGATCAGACGGAGAGTATTTTTGCGCGCCTCGAAAAAGTGCGGATCATGGTCGCGGATAATGTATTCAAGTCTGGCGCTTGCAACGTCGCCGGACATTTCACAGAGATGATAGAAGCCTTCATAGCCTTCGGTACCGCGCGGTGTCTCGCAGGACGGAAGCATTGCATTTACTTCCATTGCGACAAGCGCTGCATTGATCATCGTGTCTTTGCTGGAACCCGGGTGCACATTAAAGCCTTTGATCTCAAAAATAGCTTCGCAGGCATTGAAATTTTCATACTGGATCTCACCTTCCGGACCACCGTCCATAGTGTAGGCAAATTCTGCATCGAAATCTTTTACATTGAAGTGATTAACACCGGATCCTGCCTCCTCGTCAGGGGTGAAAGCGACAGAAATTTTCCCATGTGGGATCTCCTCTTTCTGGATGCGCTCTAACATCGTCATGATCTCAGCGATTCCTGCCTTGTCATCTGCTCCGAGTACAGTCGTTCCGTCTGTCGTGATCAGTGTGCGCCCCTTCAGGGATGGAAGATGCGGGAAATTTTTGACAGACAGTGTGCGTCCGCTTGTGCCGAGCACGAGATCTTCCCCGTTATAATCCTCTGTCACGACCGGGACGATCTCGTG
>JAPFCT010000193.1 GCA_026169575.1 Faecalimonas sp. | reverse complement strand
TTCAGAAAATATTACGAAAGAGGATATGATCAAATGAAAGAGAAATCAGGATATGGTATAATATTGGTATTCTATAAAAAGAAATAAGGAAACGGGGAGAAAAGATGACGACAATTTTACTGCTGGAAGATGACAAAAATTTAAACAGAGGGATTTCACAGCGACTTGAGAAAGAAGGTTACCGCGTTTGTCAGGCATTTGGAATGACGGAGGCAAAGGAGATTTTTCAGAGAGAGGAGATTCAGTTGGTGATCAGTGATATCACACTGCAGGATGGGGATGGAATCACATTTTGCAGATGGGTAAGGGGAAGGAGCAGCGTCATGTTTCTGTTTCTGACAGCGCTGGATCAGGAAATCGATATAGTAAACGGGTATGATATCGGGGCGGATGACTATCTTACGAAGCCATTCAGTCTTATGGTGCTGCTTTCCAAAGTACATGCACTGCTGCGGAGAAGGAAAAAGGAGCAGGATGGCGTGTTGCGGTCAGGAGAACTTGTATTTCAGATCAGGGAAATGCGGGTGTTCTTAGGAGGAGCGGAACTTTTGATGAGTAAAAAAGAACTTCAGCTGCTGTTGTATTTTCTGAAAAATCCCAGACAAGTTTTATCAAAAGAGCAGATCCTTGAGATGGTGTGGGATATGGATGGCCAGTTTGTCGATGACAATACGCTTGCAGTCAACATCCGAAGACTTCGGACAAAACTGGGAGAGAGCGGAACATGGATCAGAAATGTGAGAGGAATCGGATATATATGGACGGAAGAGGTTGGAAAGGAATAAAGAAAAAGGAGATCGCAGCGGGAGCAGCTTTCTTTCTGTTGTTCAGTCTGCTGATGACGGCAGTATTTGCAGAAAGTTTCAGGAGGAATGAAACCGTATGGAAAAAGGAAAACATCGAACTGATCGGGAGAATGGCAGAACAGTTTCCAGGGCAGGAACTGCAGCTGATGGAGGCGGTGCATGGGCAGATGCAGGGAAAATCGGAAGATGCAGGAGCGGACAGAAAAGACAGAGAAGAACTGCATAGGAAGAAAAGCGCGTATCAGGTACGGGCAGAAGAACTGCTTGCCGCATATGGATATGAGAACAGAGATACGGAGTGGGAAAACGGGGAACTTCTGCGGGAGAGCGGATTCTTTTTCTGTGTATTTTTTCTGATCGGAGGTATCTTTCTTCTGGGTGGATGGCAGTATCGCCGAGGAAAAGTCAGAACTGCTCTTGGATCGCTGGAAGAAAGACTTGCGCTGTTAAATGCAGGGAAATATGAAAAAGCAGTCCGGGAAAGTGAGGAGAAGATTCTGGAAGAAGACAATTTCGCGAAAGTCGAGGCACAGATTGCTTTTCTGGGACGAAAAACAGAGCTTCTGATGGAACGCATGCAGCGGGAGAAAGAAGGAGTAAAAAGTCTTGTGACAGATATTTCCCATCAGCTGAAGACACCACTTGCCTCTTTGAAGCTAGAACTGGAACTTGCGCTGGAGAAGGACGCGGTGTGGAAGAAGGGAGAACCGGGGGATTTTCTGGAGCGGATGCAGGCAGAAGTGAGACGGCTGGAGAGTCTGACGGAGGGACTGAAAAATGTCTCTAAAATGGAGGCGGAGATGGTACAGCTTCGCCCAGAATGGTGTGAGCTGAAAGAGACACTGATCCGTGCAGTCAATGCGGTGTATATGAAGGCATTTGAGAAAGGGATTGAGATAGAACTGCGGGAAGATTACAAAAAGAAGCTGTTCTATGACCGGAAGTGGATGCAAGAAGTATTTATCAATATACTTGACAATGCGGTCAAGTATTCCGGAGAAAGAACAACCATCCGGATCCGCGTGGAAGAACTGCAAAACAGTGTTGTGACAGAAATCGAGGATGCAGGGATCGGAATTCCAAAAAAAGAATATCCGGAAGTATTTAAACGGTTTTACCGGGGAGAAAGGAAAGAAGTGCAGGAGCAGGAAGGGGCGGGAGTCGGTCTGTATCTTGTACGGGAAATTGTTGAACTGCATGGGGGAAGTGTGATGATCCGCCCGGCAGCAGGTGGTGGAACCATTTTTCGCGTGATCTTACAGAAAAATGACAGTTTTGTAAGAAAAGATGAAAGTAAGATGTAAGAATCGTCTGGTATTCTGTTTTTATAGAAAAGGACCTGATGAAAAAGAGGTGCTGTTTTATCAAAATCAGAATAGCGGGGAGGAGCGAACAGATG
Source organism: Faecalimonas sp. (assembly GCA_026169575.1). The sequence continues at coordinate 2,155 of JAPFCT010000193.1, read as the reverse complement.
AAAACAATATTACAGACAATGGATCTTGTAAAATATTATGGGGAAGGAGAAAGCCTTGTCAAAGCGATCGATCACACAGATCTGGAAGTAGCGCACGGAGAATTTGTGGCAATTGTCGGGCGGTCGGGATCAGGAAAAAGTACTTTACTGCATATGCTCGGAGGTCTGGACCGTCCGGATTCCGGAAAGGTACTGATCGATGGAAAAGATATTTTTGCACTGAAGGAGGAGCAGCTTGCAGTATTCCGGAGAAGAAAGATTGGGTTTATTTTTCAAAGCTATAACCTGATTCCGGCGCTCAATGTGTGGGAGAATATCGTACTTCCGACCGGACTGGACGGCAGGAAGGCAGACCGGAAATTTGTGATGGAGATTGTAGAAAATATCGGGCTTGTGGATAAGTTAAAGTCACTGCCAAATACACTGTCCGGCGGGCAGCAGCAGAGAGTTGCGATTGCCCGCGCACTTGCATCGAGACCTGCGATCATCCTTGCAGACGAGCCAACCGGAAATCTTGACTCCCGGACAGAGATGGATGTGATCACTGCATTGAAAACCTGCTGCCGTGAATTTGGACAGACACTGGTTATGATTACCCACGATGAAACGATCGCACAGATGGCAGACAGAATCCTTGTCATCGAAGACGGTAAGGTGGTGAGCGCATGAGGACGGTCACAAAGACAGCAATTGCCAATCTGAAACAGAATAAAAGCAGAAATATTTTAATCGGGATCGCAATCTTTCTGACGGCGTTTCTGCTGGTACTTGTCCCAAATGTCGGATTTGCGACAATGAATCTGGAATTTGAGGGAGTCAGCCAGACCCTGCCAACTTTCCATGTGATGTACCGGGAAGTGGGGGAAAAGGAAGCGCAGATGCTGAAACGCCACAGCGAGGCAGAATGTGCCGGACTCAGAGGAGATGTGGGAGAGGTTGTCCTTCAGGACGGAACGGCATTGCTGACATATATGGATGAAGAGGCGCGGAAGCTTCAGAAGATCACACTGGAGGAGGGACATTTTCCGGAGAAAGAAAATGAGATCGTTGTGCAGGAGGGACTGCTGAAAAAGCTGGGAGTTGAGGCGGAAATCGGAGATATGGTTACCCTTCCGTACCAGATCTATGAAGATGGTGGTCTGTCCTGGCAGTATACAGACACGTTTCAGATTGTCGGATTTGAGCCGACGACAGAATACAGCGTGCAAAACGAAATGTTTGGCTGTCTTGTGTCAGAAGCATTTTATGAAGCGCATGTGCCGGAAACCGGGCGGGAATACCGCGTTGTCCTGCGGATTGCAGAGGCAGATCAGATGAATGCAGACCAGATTGAGCAGAAGGCAAAGGAACTTGGAGGAGCGTATGGGATCCTTCCGGCAAACGTTGTGATGAACAAAGAATATATCGTGGCAAATTATGTGGATCCGGAATTTTATATGGGGATCGTATGTATCATGCTGGTCATTATCCTTGCAGGAATGATCACCATCTATGGGATCTACTATGTATCAATGATCACAAAAGTGCAGGAATTCGGACAGCTGCGGGCAATCGGAGCCACGAAACGACAGATACGCAGGATTGTTCTTCTGGAAGGGATGTGTACAGCGGGGACCGCAATTCCGGCGGGACTGCCTTTAGGAACGCTGCTTGCCCCGGTATGTGTCCGGATGCTCTATGGCCGTGTGGATAACGGAAATATAAGAACGGCTGTTATCCGGGAGAGTTTAAAGAGCGGCGGTGTGCAGATGATCAATGGCTGGCTGATCCTTCTTGCCGCCATAGTGAGCTTTGCAACCGTGTATCTGTCACTGCTTCGTCCAATGTACCTGGCAGCTAAAATTTCACCGGTGGAGGCGATGCGTTATGCTGGAAATACAGACCGGAGAAAGAAGACAAGAAAAGGTTATGAAGCAGTTTCTGTAGGAAAACTTACCTGCATCAATCTTGGGAGAAATAAAAAGCGTACAGTTCTGACAATCGTTACGCTGAGTCTCACGGGAATCTTCTATGTGATGATTTCCACGATACTTGCCTGCGCAGATCCGAAAGAGATGGCAAAAGAAAATATTCAGGAGACCTTCCAGATCCAGATCGAATCGTGGGAGGATGACAAGGAACATCCGGAGCGTTCCTGGAAGGTGATCCAGAAGGG
>JAPFCT010000205.1 GCA_026169575.1 Faecalimonas sp. | reverse complement strand
GGAATGGGATCGCACCGAATTACCGGAAGGCGGAGAAGACATTGGAAGAAGGTATGATGGCATGCCGGAAGGAAGGAATTACAAAGACCATGTGCACGTTCTGGTTTGATAACGGGACGGAGACTCCGGTGCGGACTGCCATTTATTCGCTTCTCTATTATGCGCAGCTCTGTTACCATGATAAAGTAGATCCGGAAGAACTGGAGCAGTGGCTGCAGATGTTGACCGGATATGGAAGCAGACTGTACCGTCTTCTGGATGCGTTTGACAGCCCGGAAGGTGTGATGCCGGAAAATGAGGCGGCAGATAACCCGTCAAAATTCCTGTTGTATCAGGATGCGCTTGTCGGAATCTTTGATGGACAGATCCGTGATATGAAGCTTGGAGCATACTACGAAGAACTGGAAGAAAAGCTGCATGCCATGAAGGAAGAGACGGTTCAGACAGACTGCCGGCACAGAGCTATGGCAGAGATCCGGGAATACTATGAGATGCTGGCAAAGCTTCTGAAAGAAAAAGCAATGCTCGGTGTGGAACTTCGCGAGGCATACCTTCGCGGGGAAGAAGGAAAAGAAGTGTTGTCTGCCTTCCCGGAACGGATAGAGCGGTGTATCTGCGCGGCAGATCAGTTAAAAGAACTGCGGGAACAGATCTGGATGCAGGAATGTAAGCCATTTGGATATGAGGTGCTGGATATCCGGTTTGGAGCGATCGGTGTCCGTCTGACTTCTGTAAAAAAACGTCTGCAAAAATATCTTGCAGGGGAGATCGAGCGGATAGAAGAACTGGAAGAGGTGCCTGTGCTCTACAATAAGAACCGGGCAGAGTCCGCATATCCGCTGTGTGCGGCAGGATTCTGGGACGATATCGTCAGCGCGTGCAACATGGCAGGAATTTAATGGAAATTGTAGCAGGGAACTCCTTGACAAGAGCAGGTCTTATCTCGTATGCTTTTAGAAAAGCCCTTTCATAACAAGAAGGGCAGGGAGGAAGCAGAGAAAGTAATATGAATATTTATGATATAGCAAAAGAGGCAGGCGTGTCGATCTCCACCGTGTCGCGGGTACTCAACAACAAGGGGAATGTCAATCCTGCGACACGTGAGAAAGTGGAGGAAGTTCTTGAGCGGAATCATTATACGCCAAGCGCGATCGCGCGTGGGATGGTGAGCAAGTCCATGCGGACAGTGGCGGTGCTTACCGTGGATATCCGGGTGCCGCATTATGCGCGGACTGCGTACACGATCGAGCGGGAGCTAAGTCACAGAGGATATGAGGTTACACTCTGCAATACCGGAGGAGAGGCAGAGGAGACCGAGAAGTATCTGCGGACAATGTTAGAAAAGAAGGTAGATGGGATCGTTCTTGTCGGTTCTGTATTTAACACGATCTGTCAGAAGCCAGAGATACGGAAAATGCTTTGCAATGTTCCAGTCGTTCTGGCTAATGGAAAGCTTGAGATGCCGAATTCCTATTCCGTGCTGGTCGATGACCGGTACGGCATTGCGCTTGCGGTCAATGCACTGATAGAAAAAGGGCACAGAGATATTTATTATGTAAAAGATATGGATACCGTCAGCGCCAGACTGAAATGGGATGGATTTGTAAGTACATTGGAACATGCAGGAATTGCGGAAGCGAAGAAAAATGTGCTCCATACGACATCGGATCTGGAAGGCGGGATGCGGGCAGTCAGAGAGCTGATCCAGAGCGGAAGAAAATTCTCGGCATTAGTATGCGGGGAAGATATTACGGCGGCGGGTGCAGTAAAAGCGCTCTTGCAGGAAGGATACCGGGTTCCGGAAGATGTGGCGGTTACCGGATATAACAATTCAGAATATGCAAGGATCTGCGAGCCGACGCTTACGACTGTTGACAATAAGCCGGAACTTGTCGCAATGTTCAGCGTACAGCTTCTGACAAGCCTGATCGAGAAGACAGATGCATATTCTTCCTGTACAATCCAGCCGGAACTTGTGGAGGGAAAGACAGTCTGAGTCTTCAGGCTTTATAGCCCGAAGAACTCTTTGATCTGTTCTGCAATAATGTTCATTAATTTTGTCCTCGCTTCGATACTTGCCCATGCAATATGAGGTGTAATAAGAAGACGGTTACTGTCAGAAAAGCCGCGAAGCGGATTGTCTGTGCGCATGGGCTCTTCTGACAGAACATCCAGACCGGCAGCTCGTATTTCGCCTGCTTCAAGTGCTCGTTTTAAATCTTTCTCCACGACTATCGGACCGCGGCCGAGATTTAAGAAAATAGCGCTTTTTTTCATTTTCCGGAATGCTGAAAAATCGATGAGATTTTCTGTATAGTTATTTAACGGTGCATGCACGGATACAATGTCGGAAGTCTCAAGGAGCAGATCAAGGGGAACTTGATGAAAACCTTCTTGAGGAGCCGCGCCTGACGGTGAAGTGTAAATCACGTTTGCGCCAAATGCATTTGCAATAGAGGAAACCCTTCGCCCGATATTTCCAAGACCAATGATTCCCCAGGTCTTCCCTTTCAATTCATAAAAGGTCTTCTCAAAATGCGTGAAGATCGTATCATTTGTGTAATGATCCTCTTTGACATAATCGTCATAATATCTCAAATGTTCCAAAAGATAAAACAGCATGGCAAAGG
>JAPFCT010000097.1 GCA_026169575.1 Faecalimonas sp. | reverse complement strand
GGAAGGAATTTCCGCACAGGCGATCTGCGCAATCGAGAGTATGCGTGCGATGAGTTACCGGGTATTTACAGAAGAGCAGACAGCGGCAGGCTGCCAGGGCTGCGGAGGCTGTCAGAAATCATCCGGGGAGATGTGACATGGAAGAAGTAAGGATGCTCAAAAACGAAGAGCATGGAAGGACAAGAAAACTGTGGGAACGTGTTTTTGCGGAAGATACCAGGCAGTTTCTTGACTATTATTATACAGTGAAGACAAAAGACAATGAGATTTATGTGATTGAGCAGGATAAGGAGATCTGTTCGATGATCCAGTTGAATCCATATCCGATGTGGATTGGCGGGAAGGAGTTTCTCACCCATTATATCATTGCGGTGGCCACCGAAGAACGCTTCCGGAGAAAGGGATTTATGGGCTCTCTTTTGCGGACGACGTTAAAGAAAATGTATGACAGAGGAGAACCGCTTACCTTTTTAATGCCGGCGGCAGAAAAAATTTACCGTCCTTATGACTTCAGATATATTTACCGGCAGGAGGGTGGCAATGTTTTTGGCAGGAGGGTGGCCTGCCGGGATGCTTCTGAAGCCGGGGAGATGGCCTGCACAGGGCGGGAAGCAGATCTTGTGATCCGGGAAGCGTCCGGGGAGGACTGCCGGAAGATCGCAGCATTTGCAAATGGATTATTAAGCGGGCGGTATCAGGTTTTTGCTGTCCGCACGGAGCAGTATTACCGGATGATGCTTGCAGAGCAGAAGAGTGAGAATGGCGGGATCGGTATCGCAGAGAGGGAAGGCGAGATTGCAGGCGTCTTTTTCTTTGCAAAAGAGGAGCATTATGAGATCCGTGAGCCGATTTTCAAGGCGGGAGAGGAGCGGATACTCCCTCAGATCGTATACTGGCTGACAAAAGAAGAAGATGCGGTCTGCTGCGACGGGTGGAATATAGATGCACAGAAGATCCGGGGAGCAGTTTCCGAAGAGCATAACAGACCGCTGATCATGGCAAGACTGCTGAATCTTGAGGTGTTTCTGGAAAGCCTCTGTCCAAGCGAAGCGTTTTCTTTTGCAGTGGAAGTTGCCGATCCGATCCTGGAGGGAAATAACCGGAGATTTCTGCTGGAAAGCAATGGGGAAAGAATTTCTGTCACAAAGGAAGACAAGAAAGATGAGAAAGACCGTCAGATTTCTATTGCATGTCTGACACAGATCCTTTTCGGATGGGAGCCTGAGGAGAAAGAACAGGTAGCAGAGGAGCTTCTTAAAGATCTTGCGCAGATAAATCCGGTGAACCGCGTGTTCCTGAACGAAATCGTTTAGCCGGGCAGAGAGTTTAAGGAAGCAGATCGAAAGATCTTCCCAGGAAGGCAGAGCGGATGCGAGGCATTTTGCAGAGAAAAACGATACGGGACATTTTGCGAAGAAAACGGTTGACAAAAATACGTTTATTGCATACACTGATGTATAGATCATAGGAAAAAGGCTGAGAACGAAAAGAGTAACAGATCTGGAACTGACAGAGAGAGGGTGTCACCGGCTGAGAGCACGCTTGAGGAAAGGATCTGTGAAGTGCATTCGGGAGCTGATCCGGCGAAAGAAAGTAGCCGGGTACGCAGGCATGCGTTACATGTATGAAAGTGAAAGTCTCCATGACAGGCAGATTTTCAGAAGAGTGGAACCGCGGATAAACTTCGTCTCTTTAGGGAGATGGAGTTTTTTTATTACAAGATTCCGCAGTAGGAGGCAGCAGGATGGGAATGATATCTTACATCCGTGAGGAGATCGAAGTGATCCGGGAGAGAGATCCTGCGATCAAGACAACCGCAGAAGTATTTTTATATCCAAGTTTCAAGGCGATCCTTCACTACCGGGCAGCACATAAGCTGTACCAGAACAGACATTATTTTCTGGCAAGGTGGATCTCCCAGAGAGCCGTCAGAAAGACCGGGATAGAGATCCACCCTGGGGCAGTGATCGGGAAAGGACTTTTTATCGATCATGGAAGCGGAGTGATCATCGGCGAGACAGCAGTACTCGGTGATAATGTGACACTCTATCAGGGAGTGACGCTTGGAGGAACCGGAAAGGAAAAAGGGAAAAGACACCCGACACTGGAAGATAATGTTATGGTCAGCGCCGGAGCCAAGATTCTCGGATCTTTTACGATCGGCGAGAATGCCAAAATCGGAGCCGGGTCTGTTGTCTTAAAGGAAGTACCTCCGAACTGTACGGTGGTCGGGGTGCCGGGCAGGGTTGTTCGGATGGGCAGTGAGAAAATCCCGCGGGCAGATCTGGACCAGATCCATCTGCCGGATCCCGTTCTCACGGATATCCATGCATTGCAGGAAGAAAATATCCGTCTGAAAAATCAGGTGACGGAGTTAGAACAGAATTTGAGACAGTGCCGCCTGGAAAATGAAATAAAAAAGGGGCAGAAAAAGGACGAGAAGAATCCAAAAGGAAAAAAGAAAAAGAGCAGGAGGAAGAAAGATGAAGCTGTATAACACACTGACAAAGAAAAAAGAAGAATTTGTGCCACTGGAAGAAAAGAAAGTCCGCATGTATGTGTGCGGACCGACCGTATATAATTTTATCCATATCGGCAATGCGAGACCGATGATCGTATTTGATACGGTGAGAAGATATTTTGAGTACAAAGGATATGATGTGAACTTCGTATCGAATTTTACGGATGTGGATGACAAGATCATTAAGAAAGCGATCGAAGAGAATGTATCCGCAGAGGAAATTTCACAGAGATATATCGCAGAGTGCAAAAAGGATATGGAAGGGATGAATGTCAGACCGGCGACCACGCATCCGCTTGCAACGCAGGAGATTGGCGGGATGATCGAGATGATCGGAGAGCTGATCGAGAAAGGATATGCCTATGAGAAAAATGGAACCGTTTATTTCCGGACGAGAAAATTCGGACCTTACGGGAAGTTATCCCACAAGAATCTGGATGATTTAAGATCCGGCGGAAGATCTCTTCTTGTCACCGGAGAAGACGAGAAGGAAGATCCGCTTGATTTTGTACTCTGGAAACCGAAAAAAGAAGGGGAACCTTTCTGGAAATCACCGTGGAGCGACGGACGTCCGGGATGGCATATCGAGTGCTCGGTGATGTCCAAAAAGTATCTCGGAGACCAGATCGACATTCATGCAGGAGGGGAAGACCTTGTATTTCCTCACCATGAAAATGAAATCGCACAGAGCGAGGCGGCAAATGGAAAAGAGTTCGCAAGATACTGGATGCACAATGCCTTTTTAAATATCGATAACCGGAAGATGTCAAAGTCACTCGGAAATTTCCGTACAGTGCGCGAGATCGCAGAACAGTATGATCTGCAGGTGCTTCGGTTCTTTATGCTGAGTGCGCATTATAGAAGCCCGCTAAACTTCAGCGCAGAGCTGATGGCGGCATCGAAAAACGGTCTGGAGCGTATCATCACTGCGGCGGAGAACCTGAAATATCTTGCAGCAAATGCAAAAACGGAGGAGATGACAGAGGCAGAGAATACACAATTTCAGGATACTGAAAAATTTGTAACTGCATTTGAGACGGCGATGGAAGATGACTTTAACACTGCAGATGCGATTGCGGCAATTTTTGAACTTGTAAAATTTGCAAATACAACAGCAGATGGAGAATCTTCCAGAGCCTATGACAGTGCATTGCTGGAGCGTATCCAGCATCTGTCAGATGTTCTTGGGATCATCGTGGTGAAGGAGGAAGAACTTCTTGCAGAAGATATCGAGGCATTGATTGAAGAACGGCAGGCTGTGAGAAAAGCAAAGAATTTCCAGCGCGCAGATGAGATCCGAAATGAATTGCTGGAAAAAGGAATTATTTTAGAAGACACAAGAGAAGGGGTAAAATGGAAAAGAGCATAGAACGGGATCTGTTTTCCTGCATGCAGGAGACATTTTCCTTAAAAGAAGTTGATATCAGAGAATATTCCCCGCTGACGCTCGCCTATATCGGTGACAGTATCTATGATCTGATCATAAAAAGTATCGTGATCAATGAAGGAAACAAGCAGGTACAGAAACTGCACAAAGAGACGAGCGCTCTTGTGCAGGCATCTGCACAGTCAAAGATGATGCGGACACTGCAGGGGATCCTGACACCGGAGGAACTGGGTGTCTATAAGAGAGGAAGGAATTCCAGATCTGTCTCCCCGGCAAAAAATCAATCCGTGACAGACTACCGGAGAGCTACCGGGTTTGAAGCGCTGATGGGATACCTGTATCTGGAGAAAAAGTGGGCACGGATGACCGAGTTGATCCAAATTGGATTGGAAAGTCTGAAAACAGAGGAGAATCAAGATGAATAAAGAAGTAAATACAGAAATCAAGGCACTGACGATCGAAGGGAGAAATGCAGTGCTGGAGGCATTTCGCTCCGGGAAGCCGGTAGATAAATTATTTGTCCTTGACGGATGTCAGGACGGACCGGTCCGGACGATCGTCCGTGAGGCAAAAAAACATGATACAATCTTAAACTTTGTCTCAAAGGAAAGGCTGGATCAGCTGTCAGAGACCGGAAAGCATCAGGGAGTCATTGCACATGCGGCCGCCTATGAATATTCTGAGATTGAAGATATGTTTGCGCTTGCAGAAAAAAGAGGAGAGGATCCTTTTCTGATCCTGCTTGACAATATCGAAGATCCGCACAATCTCGGGGCGATCATCCGTACGGCAAATCTTGCCGGCGCGCATGGGGTGATCATTCCAAAGCGAAGAGCGGCAGGTCTGACCGCGACGGTGGCGAAAACTTCTGCTGGTGCGTTAAATTATACGCCGGTCGCCAAAGTGACAAATCTGGCAAAGACCATGGAGGAATTAAAAGAGAGAGGACTCTGGTTTGTCTGTGCTGATATGGGAGGCGAATCTATGTACCGACTGAATCTGACCGGACCGATCGGTCTTGTGATCGGAAATGAGGGAGAAGGTGTCAGCCGTCTTGTGAAGGAGAAATGTGATTTCATTGCTTCCATCCCGATGAAAGGAGATATTGATTCCTTAAATGCATCGGTAGCGGCAGGAGTGCTGGCATATGAGATTGTAAGGCAGCGCGGATAAATGGCAGCATATGAGAAAATGACAGACGAGCAGCTGATCGCTTCTCTGCGCGCGGGAGAATCTGAGATCACAGATTTTATTATGGAAAAATATAAATATCTTGTGCGGAAGAAGGCAAAGGCGATGTTTCTTCTCGGAGGCGAAAACGATGATCTGATCCAGGAAGGGATGATCGGGCTTTTTAAGGCGGTCCGGGATTATGATCCGGCGCTGGAGACCTCTTTTGCAAGCTTTGCAGATCTGTGCGTTTCCAGACAGATGTACAGCGCGATCGAGGCGTCAAAACGAAAGAAGCATATCCCGCTGAACTCCTATGTTTCTCTCTACGAGGAGGGAGATGAGTCAGAGGAGCATAAACGTTCCCGTCTGATCGACACGATCCAGCCGGAGCGGGAGAACAATCCGGAAGAATTGTTTTTGGATAAGGAATACTTCCGGCAGGTAGAAAGTATGCTCAAAGAACAGCTCAGTGACCTGGAGAACCGTGTGTTGTATTTACATCTTCTTGGAACCGATTACCGGACGATCGCGGAGCTGATCGGGAAGAGTCCGAAAGCAGTCGACAATGCGCTGCAGCGGATCAAGAATAAGGCACAGTGGATCTTAAATCATAGAAGATAGGGAAAAGAGACCGCAGGAACAGAAGATAACCTCCTGGCAATGCGACATCAATAAGATAAAAAGTACAAAATACATGAAAAATACAGTGCGCTCCTCTTGACAAGGGGAGCGTTTTCCGATATAGTATGTGTGTTGACAGCAAAATATGCTGCCTTGGCGCAGTCGGTAGCGCGTCGCCTTGGTAAGGCGGAGGTCGGGGGTTCAAGTCCCCTAGGCAGCTTTTGGAGAGAGTAAGAATTTTTAATACAAAATTTCTTATTCTTTTTTTGTTTTATAGAAACTCTTACAGACAAAACTGCTGGAAGCAAATGGAGGTAGAAACTATGGCAGCTTTTTTGGAAAATATCGAGCCGTTTCGGGGGACCGGAGAGCAGAACAAAGACGGACAGACGCTGGAAGAATTTCTGGCAGGGTATCAGCCGTACAAATATGAGACACCGTCATGTACGACCGATGCAGTAGTGCTTTCTTATCAGGGGAGAAAAGAGGATATTTCCAGTGTCGATGATCTGCAGGTTCTTCTTATCAAGAGAAGCAATCATCCGAGCATTGGATTTTGGGCGCTGCCGGGCGGATTTGTCAATCTCCGGGAAGATCTGGAAGAAACTGCAAGAAGAGAGCTGGAGGAGGAGACCGGTGTCAGAGGACTTCTCATGGAGCAGGTTGCAGCCTATGGCGCAATGGACCGTGATCCGCGGACACGGGTGATCACGACCGCTTATATGGCGCTTGCAGACCAAAAGGAAATCTGTGTGGAGGCAGGAGACGATGCGGCAGATGCCGCATGGTGCGCAATCCGGCTGGTCTGTGGTGAGGAGCGGACAGAGGGCGGCTGGGCTGTCAGAACTTACCGGATCCATCTATATAATGAAGAAAAAG
>JAPFCT010000208.1 GCA_026169575.1 Faecalimonas sp. | reverse complement strand
TGATCTGATCCATCACATACAGCGCATCCCCACTGTCATTGTATACCGGTTCATTCAGACTCATCGGAGCCTGGATCGCGTCCAGCGCAAAGATGATATCCTCTTTTGAGATCCCGATCTCTTCTGCGATTTCTTCCACAGTAGGCTCCTTTAAATGCCGTTTCATATATCCTTCTTTTGCATAGATCGCCTTGTAGGCCGTATCCCTCAGCGATCTGCTCACCCGGATTGAATTATTGTCGCGCAGGTAACGCCGGATCTCCCCAATGATCATCGGAACTGCATAGGTTGAAAATTTTACCTGAAGATCTGTGTTGAAATTGTCGATCGCCTTCATCAGACCGACACAGCCGATCTGAAACAGATCGTCTACATTTTCATTGCTGCTCGCAAACCGCTTGATCACGCTTAAGACCAGGCGCAGATTCCCTTTGATATACCGCTCCCTCGCAGCCTCATCTCCCTGCTTGATCTTCACAAACAAAGCTTCCTTCTCCTCATTGCTCAGGAGAGGAAGCTTTGCTGTATTGACTCCGCATATTTCAACTTTATTTAATGCCATGACTGTTTTTCCTCCTAGAACATTTTCTAGTCAGAGGATTCTCACAATCACCGGCAGTTATACCACTTTCTTTCTACTATTTTTAATCCCGGTCCCACTTATCGGCAAGATTCTGGATCTGTGATTCGAATTTTGCCAGATCTTTGTTCGACAATCCTTCGTTTCTGAAAATAACTTCCATAAGATGTTTGCCGGCAGATACGACTCTCTGGAACGCAGTTGCAGCGCGTGCAGCCATCGGTTTTTCCTTCGCCTTCTTCGGAACCCTTGCACCTGCAGTCAGCACTTCATTTGTCATCAGGTCGACACAGCCCCCTGAATATGGCGCCAGTGCCTGGCAGCCAAATGTTTCTTCGACTGTCTTTGCAAATTCATCCGTCACCGTATCTTCCCCGTGTACGACAAACACATGAGAAAGTTTCGTCTCAAATCCGGAAAGCCAGTTTAGCAGTCCCTGCATATCTGCATGTCCGCTGATTCCTTTCAGTGTCTCGATCTTCGCACATACTTCGATCGTCTCACCGAACAACTTCACAGACGGCACTCCCTCGATCAGCTTTCTTCCAAGCGTTCCGACTGCCTGATATCCAACGAACAAGATCGTACATTCTTTTCTCCACAGATTGTGTTTCAGATGATGGCGGATCCGGCCTGCCTCACACATACCAGATGCAGAAATGATCACCTTCGGCCTGCTGTCATAGTTGATCAGTTTTGAATCATCGCTCGTCGTAGAAAGCTTCAGTCCCGGAAATACAAGCGGATTGATGCCCTGCTGCACAAGCTTTAATGCGTCCTCATCAAAACATCCTTTTGTATTTTTCTGAAAAACATTGGTCGCCTCGATCGCAAGCGGACTGTCGACATACACTTCAAAATTCGGGAAGTCTGACAGAAGGTTCTTCTCCTTGATCTCACGGATGAAATAGAGCAGTTCCTGCGTACGTCCGACTGCGAAAGACGGGATCACGACATTTCCTCCTCTCGCAAAAGTCTCTCGCAGGATCCTTGTAAATTCTCCGACATAATCCGGGATCTCATCTCCGTGAAGTCTGTTTCCATAGGTAGACTCGATCACTACATAATCTGCTTCCCGCACCGTCTCCGGATCTTTGATGATCGGCTGGTTCGTATTTCCCACATCGCCTGAAAATACGATCTTCTTCTCCACATTTTCCTCCCGCATCCAGATCTCAATGCTTGCAGAGCCAAGCAGATGTCCGACATCGGTAAAGCGTACCCACACGCCTTCGCAAAGTTCGATCTTCTGGTCATAATCACACGGAGCAAAATACTGCAGTGCATTGACTGCATCTTCCATCGTATACAATGGCTCATAAAGTTCTGCACCAGATCTTCTTGCCTTTCGGTTCCTCCACTCTGCCTCGAATTCCTGGATATGTGCACTGTCACGGAGCATGATCTCACAGAGGTCTGCCGTAGCAAATGTCGTCACGATCTGCCCCCGAAATCCCAGCTTTGCAAGCAGCGGGATCAGCCCGGAATGATCGATATGTGCATGAGTCAGAAGCACATAATCAATCTCGCTCACCGCAACCGGAATCTCCTGATTTTCATATAGATCCGGTCCCTGCTCCATACCACAGTCGATCAGAATGTGTTTTCCGTTCACTTCCAGAAGATGACAGCTTCCGGTCACCTCATGTGCCGCACCGATAAATGTAAGTTTCATATGCAAGTCTCCTTTCTGATTGTACAACTGCTGTCGTAAAATTTATTACATTATAACATATATAAAAATAAAATGACAGATAATTTAGACTTTTATATGATTATTTATACTTTTTTCTTTCTCCGCTACAATGACTCATAGCGCACGATCTCTCTCCGCAATCGCTGCATGATCTTCTTCTCCAGACGGGAAATATAAGACTGGGAAATCCCGAGAAGATCTGCAACCTCCTTCTGGGTCTTCTCCTCCCCGTCAGAATGATTGATCCCAAACCGCATCTCAACGATCGTTTTTTCCCGCGGTGACAGCTTCTCTATTGCTTTCCGCAGCATTTTCTGCTCGGCCTCTGTCTCCAGATCCCGGTAGATCGTATCTTCTTCTGTCCCGAGAATATCCGATAGAAGCAGTTCATTTCCATCCCAGTCCACATTTAGCGGCTCATCGATGGAGACTTCCAGCTTCGTCTTGTTATTTCTCCGCAGATACATCAGGATCTCGTTCTCGATACACCTGGATGCGTACGTCGCAAGCTTGATCTTTTTTGTCGGATTAAATGTATTGATCGCCTTGATCAGCCCGATCGTCCCGATCGAGATCAGATCCTCCACGCCAATGCCCGTATTATCAAATTTCTTCGCAATGTAGACGACCAGTCTCAGATTATGTTCGATCAGCACTTTCTTTGCCTTTTCATTGTACTCTGTCGCCAGTTCCTGGATAACAGCGCTCTCCTCCTCCAGTTCCAATGGCGCCGGAAGTACCTCCGAGCCACCGATATAGTGTATCTCTCTCCTCGTTCCGATCACGATCCTGCGAAACTGCGACAGCACTCTCGCCCTGAATTGTTTTGGCAGCATTGCATTTCTTACCATTTTATACTCCTCCTAATATTCCAGGATTCAGAATCATCTGATATTCCCCATTTGTAAAACTCTCTTCCTCACATATCCCGATGAGCGGCTGTTCCACCCAGCATTCCTGCCCGTTGTGGATACACATTTTTTCCAGCCTGACGACCGGCAGCACGCCTGCTTTTGTCCCTACCGAACAGTATGGGATATAGCGCAGCGTCTGAAATTCCTGCTCCTGAAAAAATCCTCCTGCCTGCCCCCTCCCCAGGATACAGACCGGCTTGCCGGTGACCGGATCTGACAGACTGTTTCCGGTATCCAAAAGCGCCTGCACCGTACGGCTCTTTCCAGAAGCATACATTGTAACAGTACACCGGTATCTGCCGGTTCTCTGCAGGTACAGCAGCATCTTCCAGATTCCAAGCACCAGATAATAGCTTCCGACTGCGGCTCCGAAAAAAAGGCTCCCCGTCCTCACATATGGCCGCAGCCATGTAAATACCCCTCCCATCAGAAATGCACTGGCATACAGCACCGCAAATGCTTTTAGATACTGACGCGGCTCCCGGATCTTCAGTCCAGTCCAGATCATCACTGTATTGACCAACAGATGAAGCAGCAGAAAACGGAGCAGTCCGCTTTGCACCGGAAACAGCAGAAAAGCACAGACTAGAGCTGCCCCCAGAATGCTCCCCGCGCAGATATTTCCATGTGTGGCAGTACATTTCAATATTCTGCGCACGATCAGAAGCAGCAGATAATCCATCATAAAATTCACGAGAAACAGTACATCTATGTACACTTCATAATACATTTCCCACCTCTCTTCTTCTCTCTGCCTTTGCATTTCCGTACTTTCCATTATAGTCATACCACCCCGCAAAGTTTGTCAAATATTTGTTCCGGATCCGCAGATTTTTTCGACAATCTTTTCCTATGATTCCCCAAAAAGAAAGAAAAAGAACTATAACGCGGGGAAGCTTGTCCCTCTGTTATAGTTC
>JAPFCT010000357.1 GCA_026169575.1 Faecalimonas sp. | reverse complement strand
CTGAACTTTCCTTTATTTTACTGGATCCATTCAAGATCTTTCCAGATTATGCACCGGCTCCATCCACTTCCGATTTCCACAGTTTAAACCTGAAAGATGCAGAAGATCTCGGCTATCTCGTCATCAGCACAATCCGGGATCCTCTGTCTTCCTCTACTTTAAACTTAAAAGCTCCATTGGGAATTAACCATACCAGTCATATGGCAAAACAGTTTATGCTTGAACAACCAGAATATACTTTCCGTCATAGATTGGACGATTTTGTAAAGAAGGAGGGGCAGACATGCTGATTTTGCAGCGAAAAAAGGGACAATCCCTTTCCATTGCAGACGACATTACACTGACAATAACAGATATCGGAACTGACTGGGTAAAAATTGCGATTGATGCCCCAAAAGAAATTCCCATCTTTCGTTCTGAATTAAAAGAAGCTGTCAATGAAAATCAACTGGCCTCCCAGACGGCTCCAATCAGTCTCCTGAAAAAATTTCTTAAATAGACAAAAAGCAAGTCCTGCCCGGAGTTTTCTTCCTGACAGGACTTATTTTTTCTTTTATTTATTTCTCATTTTTTCTATGCTTTTTGTGATTCATTTTTTTATCACTATTCTCTTTTTTCTGTACAGAATAGAAGTTCACACCCCAGTAACCGATTCCGGCAATACCCACTAACAGAACTACAACCCATAAAACAACACTTGTCTTGTCTCCGGTTTTTGCTGTGGCTCCATTCTTGTTCTTGTCTTCATTTACCGCAGGTACAGCTGCCTTTTTTTCAAGTGCTCCGACTGCATTTTCCAGCGCCCGCAGCGCCTGAGTGAGTTCTTCCTCTGTTGCATCATCCCTTCCAAGAACTTCTTTTGCTTTATTAAGCGCTTTCAGAAATGCCTCATAACTTTCTTTTGTATAATCTGCTTCCGGATAACTGCTTACCTGATCAATAAATGCACTCAGATTATTTCTGATTTCCTCTCCTGGATTCGGAAGCGCCGGATTTCCTCCATTGTCTGGGTTTTCCCCATTATCTGGGTTTCCTCCATTATCCGGGATCCCTCCATTGTCTGGATTTCCTCCATTATCCGGATTCCCGCCGTTTCCGGCTACAAGCTGCTGCTTTTCCGGATAATCTATACTTTGTAATATTTCTTCTGATGGACCATTCACAATCCTGACAGAATCTTCCACAACGCTTATTGTAACCCCATTCTGACTCTGTGCGGACATCGTAAGCTGCACATTCCCCAGGTTCAGTGTTTCTCCTCCATCCTTAAAAAGGCTTTCTGTGTCTGATAAGTAAATATTTAATAATCCTTCAGCCTGATGGTAACGGTAATCCGCTATTTTTGCGATTTCTTCTGGAAAATGAAACACCGCTGTTATCTGTTCTGGTATATCCGAATCAATTTTCAGACTCATCTGCAGGGTAGATACGTTCCCCCTTACAGACTCCGGGAGTGTCAGGGAGACGCCCGCCTGTCCCCCCTCCACTGTAAGCTGAATCTTTTCTTTCTCTGCAGCTGATGCGCAGAACGGTGAAATCATAACCATGATAAACACTGCTGCGATCAGCCTGACTCCGTATTTTTTCACATTCTACTCCTTTTTCAACTAATTTCCATTTAACTCAATATCCGGAAGTATCTCCGGTACTACAACCGAAAGCGAATCGCTGACCAGACGCTGTCCTTCGTTTGTCTGTGCATTATTTACCCGGTAAAGTTCTGCATGAATCTGTTTTCCCGCCAGCGCCGCGCTATCCTGCGGTTCAATCCAGTATACCCAGGTACCATCCGCCGTATCCTGAATCTCACCCTCTTCCGGAACATCCGCCAGAATGATCTGCTGTGCCTTAAGGCTTCCATCCTCATTTGCTCCTCCGACAATATTTCCTTCCTGATCATAGAGCAGTACTACATTATATGCCGGATTTCCTTTGTAGGATCCTACAAAAACAGTTGAGCCTGCCGGAATGATATCCGCATCTTCCTCGCCAAATTTATATTCCGTTTTCAGACGTCCCACTGCCGCTGTCCCATCATTTGTACTGCGGAAGTCTATATTATCTCCGGTAACTCCAAGTACATCCAGTTCTGAAATGGATATCTCTTTGCCTTTCTGTCCTTTGATCACAAGCTTCACTGCATCTGTACTATATGTGCTTACATACTTTTCATCTTCATTTGTAAAATAAATGGTCTGCACTTTCTCATCTTTAAACACACCTTCTGCTGCTTCAGTCCAGTCGCCATTCTCCGCATGTACATAAATGCTGTACTCCTGAACCGGGGTTCCTTCGCTCACGGTGTACTTAAATCCGGAAACCGTCTGGGTTCTGTTCAGATTAAGCAGAATTTCTGCATCAGCTCCGGCAACAGCTGTATACGTTGTATCCGACTTCTCATCTGCCACGCGTAATACCGGATCTTTCTCAACCGGTGCACACGGTGCATTCTCGTCCGCTTCTCCTGCATCCTCCTTGCTGACTGCCTTCATATCTTTTGCCGTGACTGTCCAAAACTCCTTATCCAGACTTCCATCATGTTCAATCTTGACCGGAGCCAGCGTTCTGACTGCCGACCGGTTCAGATACTTATCAATCACAGTTACTTCATAAGTAATCACTCTGTTATTTACTGTTGTAACATGATCGGTGAACGTCTTCTCTGTCGTAAATCCTGCAAGTTCCTTCTCTACCGTTCCACCGGAAGTCATCGTACGGACAATCTCATACCCAAGTACATCTTCTTCCGGAATGTTTTTGGAAGACAATGTAAAATCTACCTGATTTTTTCTGTCCGGATTCACTTGTACTGTTGTATCATCCCCTACTGCCTCAATAGTTCCTTCCGCGTTCAGACTGCTCTTCCCATGCTCCAGCCGGTATACGCGCGACTCATCATTCACATAATAAATTGCCCGTGTCTCCGCCTCAAACTGCTGCGCATAATTCCTTGTATCCTGATCTGGTGTCATTCCCCACCGTTCAAAAAATTCCATCAGATTCTTTCCGGCTGCCGCGCAGGAAAGCCGCATGAAATCCTGGTCTCTGTTTCCGGATAATGTCAGTGCTACTCCTTGTTGTGGTGTCGGCGCTTTTGCTGCATTTCTTGCATAGGTGTCTACTCTCGCAAAAAACAGATTGGCAAGCTGCTCTCCATAGTTTTCATAGGTTCTGAAATTATATCCCGAATCATATGCCAGATGAAGCTGCCAGTACATCGCCAGCTGCGTGAACACATCTCCCGCTTTTCCCTTTGTACCGGAAGTCACCTTGTCGTAAACTTTCGGGTACTGGAATCTGACACTGTCATTTGTTTCTTTCGCCTGGGCAAGCACTGCAAAATAGTTATTTGTTACCTCTGCATATGCATACGCGCCCTGATTAATATTATGGCCAATCTCATGGGCGATTCCCCATCCAAAGTACTGACCACTTACATATTTTCCATTTTCGGACTGAACCGGAACTCCTCCCATCATTCCTGCTGTCTCATTCCATTCAATCCCAATATGGTTTCCTGCCGCATACATAAATGCCCCTGCAAACATTCTCTGGTAACGAATATTCAGATGTCCTTTTGGAAATCTGTCTGTCTCATCGCCTGCTGCATTGTTCAATCCTTTATGCTGGTAGAAAAGATTCATCATCCCTTCCATCGCATCCATCGATACCAGAAGTTTCTGTGGATCCTGCCCGCATCCATTTACCACCTGCTGTGCCGGCAGTGAAAACAGCATTGTATTCAGTAAAATATCCGTAGCCCCAAGAATACAGTTTTTCTCCGTGTAATCGTATTTTACAGATTCATTTTCAGATTTTTTATGTACTTTTTCATGGAGGCTCTCTATTTTTTCTGTGTAGGTTTTCAGTTCTGTCACATAGGTTTCCGCACGCTGTCTGCGCTCATCTGGATCTGTCACACCATATAAATCCAGAACCGGAACTTTCACTCCTCCATTGATACGCACCGCATACCTGTCATTTGGATTATTTCCCGTATACTGGATATACAATGCACCCCCGGACTCCTCATCTGCAGACCATAATTTCGGGATCTTAATATCATTTCTTCCGGTCTTCAGTGTCCCGACAACCTTTGATACACTGCCGGATTCCCCGTGATATTGTGTTGCTACAAGCTGAAGATTTGTATTCTGCCCTGGCTGAAGCGTATTGTGGCCAACAAACAATGTGATTTCTTCCCCGGCTGCCGCAATCACACCCAGAGGCTGCCATGCATTCAGACCTCCGAATCCTCTGTTTACATCCCGCGTCGTAATTTCATTGTGGATCAATAATGGCTCACTGAGCTCATTTTTCAAAATCCCTTCCGCATTCTTCAGTTCGCGTTCCAGTCTCTCCCGGTCCGGATGGTATTCTCCGCTTGCTTCATCTCTGGTGTCCAGACGTTTCCGCAGTTCTTCGATCGTCTTCTCTGTGACTTCTTTTTTCAGAACTGTGTGAAGATCATCTTCATACAATCCCATAATATCATCCTGCAGAGGATCATAATGATAGAATGCAACTTCAGAAACCGTAATCATCTTCATTCTTCCATCATCTCTTCCAATACCAAAACTGATTTTTTTTGCCTGGACTGGATCCGCAATGCGGATGAAATAATATGTTTTTCCATTTTGATCTGTTCGCTTTTCCAGGGAAAGTGCATCTTTATCCACAACGTGCTCTACTCCGGATTCATCCTGATATTTCAGATATACTGTATTAAAGTTTCCCTGAGGAACAAGTTCCTGAAAACCGATCGTATCTATTGTGTATGTCTGGTCAAATTCAAATGCAAATCCTCTCCCATTCAAATCATTTGGATAATGTCCACCCTCATCCCAGTCCTCGATATAGAAATGGGATGCGGGATTATTATCAACCATTCCCCACGCGGTATTTCCATCTGAATCAAGAGGACTGTCTGTCATTGTTCCACGGCCTCTTGCTGCAGAGAGGATATGTCCGCTGACAGTTCCCTCTGCCGCCCGGTTGATCTGCTTATAATGCGGCATAACCGGCGGCTCCAGATCTGTTGTAGTCGCTGTACTCTTTAAGGATGGGTCACTCTCCCCAAGTTCATTTACACCAGTAACATATATGTCATATTTTACTTTCGCTTCCAGATTCTGCAACGTGTATCGATTCTCCGCGATATTTTCTATTTTCTCATAGTTTTCTGCATCATGCTTCTTATAAAACAGATTATAATATGTTGTATCTTTCATTTTCTTCCATGAAACTTCGATACTCTTATACTTTCCTTCTGCCTTTACATTCTCTGGCGCATCCGGTCTGCCCTGCGTATGTGGAACCGCTGTTACAGAAGAGCTGTACCCGCTTCTCCATGTTCCGTTTACCGACTGGACTTTTACATGATATTCCTCGCCATTGACCAGCTTTTGCTCATTGAATGCTGTGACCTGCAGCGAATTGCTTTTCACCATCCGGACATCCTGCTCTCCGCCATGTCCTATCAGAACCTCATACCCGGTCACATTTTTGCATGCATCCCATATCACTGTAAATTCTGCGCTTCCCTCCTGGACAGCAAGATTCTGCGGAATATCCATCGCTGGCTGCGGAATCCGGTCCTCCATGCCATTTACAAATTCTACTTTGGAAATTTCTGCAAGATTATTATTATTCTGCATTCCCTGAATCGTCAGCGTGACTTTTTTTACAGTCACCTGCTCCCCTAAGTGAATCTGGATATTTCCTGATGCATCCATGGAAACATGCACATCACTGCTCCTGAGCAAATGTTCTACACCGTTTTCAATGGGAACTGCTACCGGAGGAGCTTCCTTCCCTTCTGCATCAATATACTCGATTTCCAATAATCCTTTTGCAATCGGATTCTCTCCACTTGTTTCAATAAGAATTCCGTCTGTCTGCCTGTCCGCCATTTCTGAAAAGTCAAATTCCAGTAAAACCGGATTTTCATCAGAAATGCTCTTACCTTCTCCCGGTATTAAAGAAACACTTCCTTCTCCCTTCACTAACGCTTCGAGACTTCCGGCGCTGACTATCGTACTTCCTCCCGGTTTTGCTTCAATAGCAGCCGATGATACCGACTGCTCAATGTAGGCTGCCGTGTCCTCTGCCACCTGATATCCCTTTGCAAGGTATTCTAAATCCGCAAGGTCTGTTTTCTGATCGCCGGTCAAATCTGTCATCTCTGATGACTGCCCTGCATCAATTGTGTCGATCATCATCTGACGGTCCTGGTCATCAACGAGACCGTCTCCCGTCACATCTCCAACGAGAATTACTCCCGGATGATATGTCCCTGCTTCATACACATATCCTTCCACAAAACCGGTCATCAGTTTTACTGTATAAGACTTATTATTCACTTCAATATTCTGTGTATAAGTTGCGAATCCCGGTGCAGACACTGTCACCTGATATGTTCCCGCCGGCAGTCCTCTGAAGTGAACCTGCTTTAAACTGGCGTTTCCTCCATGATCTGCCTCCAGCTCAACCGTCTGACTGTCCTGCCCATTTAAACTCACCGTAAAATTTGTTGCTTTCTGCTGTATGATTCCGGAAGCCAGTGAGACATGGACTTCACCGAGGTTCTGTATTTCCTTCTGGTTCTGTTCCTGTATCTCATGTATCTGCAAATCTGTATTTTGCATCTCAGGATTTTGTATATCCTGATCCTGCAGATTCTGACTCTGTGTCTCCTGCTCCTGCATATCCTGCGTTTCAGATTGTACACCGGAATTTTCCTGTGGTATTTCTTCAGTCGCATAGACTGCTGCTTCCGGACTCAGCACCAAGGTTGCTGTAAGCAAGAGTGATGCTACTCGCTTCATAAATGCTTTTCCTCTCTTCCTGTATATTATCTCTGGCAGTTGAAAATACTTCATTGCATTTTCTCTTTTTCTCGTGCCATTTTATAATATAACATAGTATTCATTATGGAAACAATCATTTTCTCCGTATCAGATCTATCCAGTTTTTTCCAGCATTTTTTCTGCTGATAACTCATTTTTCCAGAAGAAATTATAGAAATCTGATTCAAAATGTCTCAATATAAAAGAGTAAATAGTTTATGATCAGAGACCAGATCTATGACACTTCCAGTACTTTAAGGAAAGGAGGGAACAGCTGCCTTCTTCACACTCTGCATTTTATAATATTCCTATATTTTGCTCATGCCTTTGTTTAAATAATATTCCTACCACAACACTCTCTCCGATACTTAAAATGCACTAATGCTGACGCAGATATTTTTCTCTTGTTGCCATTCCACCCCGGATATGCCGCTCCGATTTATTCTGATCTAAAACTTTCCTTGCACTCGTTGCAAGCGCAGGATTGATCTGGAGCAAACGATCGGTGACATCCTTATGTACCGTACTCTTACTCACCCCAAATTTTTTCGCAGTCTGACGCACTGTTGCATTCTCTTCGACAATATAATTTGCGATCGCAGCAGCACGTTCTTCGATATAATCTTTCAAAGGATGTGCCTCCCCTAATGCTATTTTTACATCCTATGAAATCTGGTTCAAAATTATACTTTTGTTTCACACTTCTATCCTCTTCTCGCAAGCATTCTCAATACTTACTACGGCCGAACAGCTACTTTAATTACATGTTCTTTCCGGTTTTCAAAAATATCATATGCCTGTTCAATCTCTCTGAGTGGAAATGTATGAGTGATCAATGGCGTCGTATCGATTTTCTTCTGCTCAATCAACTGCAGGATTTCGTTGCAATCACAGCCATCCACACCTCCGGTCTTGAATGTAAGATTTTTTCCATACATCTGCGGCAATGGCAATATCTGATTTTCTTCATAAAGAGCTACAACTGTCACGACTGCATTCGGCCGCGCCACTTTCCACGCCAGTTCAAATGTATTTCTTCCTCCTGCCACTTCCAGTACACGGTCTGCTCCTCCATGCCTGCTGTGTTCCCTTACAAATGCCTCCGCATCTGTGTCTTCCGGATTTACCACGAGCACACCTGGATAATGCTGTTTTACAAATGTAATTCTTTCTGGTTCTACCTCAAATAGAATGATATTTTCAGGATGCTTCAGCATCACGCATAGAAGCGTGCAGATTCCGGTCGGTCCCCCGCCAATGATCACCACGGTATCTTCTCTTCCGATTTCAGAAATCTTTGTTGCCCAATATCCCGTAGCCAGAACGTCTCCGACAAATAATGCTTCCTCATCAGTGATAGCGTCTCCGATCCGATTCAACCCCTGATCGGCATAAGGAACACGCACATACTCTGCCTGACCTCCATCGATCCTGCATCCCAGAGCCCATCCGCCATTTTTATCTGTACAATTATTCACATATCCATTCTCACAGAAATAACAGCTTCCACAAAATGTCTCCACATTTACAGTGACACGATCTCCCGGCTTCACTTTAGTCACTCTGCTGCCAACTTCTTCCACAACCCCAACCATTTCATGGCCAACAGTAATTCCTGGAACTGCTCTTGGTACTGCCCCATGTTTGATATGAATATCACTCGAACAAATACTTGCCAGTGTCACTCGGACGATTGCATCCTCCTCCCCTTGCAGAACCGGCTTTTCTTTCTCTTCCAACATAAATTTCCCTTGTTCTTTGTATGTGTATGCAAGCATCTTTTTTCCTCCAATCCATCTAAAATCCCTGCTGACATTTCTTCTTATTCAGGGAAATATATCCTGTATCTGACTTCTGCAAAGTATTTTTCACAAAATATTTTCCTAATCTTCGAAGAAATAACGCTGTATTCATACATTTCATTCTACGTTCTTTTTCTCACTTTTTCAATCACAAGCCCCCTGATATCCCGACCACAGCAAGAAAGATTACAAGAAAAATCACATTGACAACTGTAAAGTATACTGTATATCTTTTCTTTTCCCCAGGATACGCTGACACAAGAAAACGATAAGAAATCAAACTTGCCATCGAGGCGATCATAGTTCCCAGTCCTCCGAGATTCGTCCCGATGATCAATGCCTCCCATTTCTCTGTAAATCCCGAAAGCAACAGCGCTGCTGGAACATTGCTCAGTACCTGCGAAGAAACTACGGCAGTCAGCACTTCATTTCCATTTAAGATTCCTTTTAAGAAATTGCAGAAAACCGGTATTCTCCCCATATTCCCGATAAAGATGAAAAATCCTGCAAAAGTCAGAAGAAGTGAATAATCAATCTCTTTGAAAGTTCCCTTGTCAACAATCCATACAAGAACGATCGTCATCAGTACAACAAGCCATACCGGCAATATATGCGACACACAAAGCAGGCAGATCAGAAATAAAATCCCATAGACCATCACCTTCCGTGGTTGCTCTATTTTCCCGCTTTCTTTCATCTGTAAATGATCCGTCACAACGCTTTTTCTTACCAGGAGCAGCCCAAAAAGTAATACTGCGGCAAGCAGTGTATATGGCAGCATCAATTTCAGAAAACTGCCCAGTCCCATCTCTGATCTGGAGTAAAGATAAAGGTTCTGTGGATTTCCGATCGGGGTAAACATACTTCCCAGATTTGCCGCAACTGTCTGTGCGGCAACAACCGGAACGATACTTTTTCTCATATCTGCCATCTCTAACACCTGGATTGCAAATGGTACAAATGTGATCAGCGCCACATCATTTGTGATCAGCATACTAAAAAGAAAACACAGAAAAACAAGGATCAGTTCCATCTGACGACTATTTTTCACAAGCGCGAGCAAGCTTCCTGCCGCCTGACCAAATACTCCTTCCCGGCTCAAGCCTGCCATCACTGCCATCAGACAGAATAATAAGCCAAGTGTATGAAAATCAATATAATTCAAATATTCTGCATCCGGCAGAACAACAAAAGATGAAACTGCCGCCAAAATCCATGCAATTATCAATACAATGTTCATCGTTCCATTTTCTCCCCTCAAAATTTTCTTTTCATATTATCAGATAGCAAAAAAATACTCTTATGTCAAGTAAAATATAAATTCGTTACATTTCATTTGCCATATAAATTTTCTTTCCCCCGTCTTTCTGTTTATCCGGTAAATTTTGCTCCCCCTTCTCTCAAACCCACTCTTTCTTTTAACTATTTTTAATGTTTATCATTAATTTTTAGTTGAAAAAGATTAATTTCTGTTCTATAATAGACTTCATAGTTCAGGTACGATTTTACTATCATATGAACAGAACGCGCAGGAAGGAATACAGATTCTCTGAATTTTCTAATCGGTATCCCCTTCTTCCCCGCCTGCTTTACCAGAGAAAGGAGTCTTTCATTATGAAACAACCAACGTTACAAAAAACAGCCCGCTTTTTATCCCATCTTCTGACAATTGGATGCGTAGTCGTAGGAATCCTATGTATTCTTCTTCCATTCGGGATTCTCTCGTGTATAGCGATTCCATTTATCGCTCCGGAATATTATCAGGAATGGTGGTGTGACACTTTGCTGAATTCAGGACGGATGTTGCAATATTCTGACTTTATTTTTTTCCTCTTCTGCTGCCTCGGAACATTCCTCTGCATCTTTCTTGCGCTTTACTATGCAAAAAAGATCTTTGCCTGTATCAGTACCGGAAGTTCTCCATTTACAACCAAAACTGCCCGGCAGATCCGCAAAATCGCATGCTGCATCATTGTTTGTGCAGTTTTCTCGGTTCTGTCTGTTTTTAAATCAGATTTTGCTTCTGTTTTTCTCTGCGGTGTGTTTGCTTTGATCTTGTTTTGCATTTCACTGATTTTTGATTATGGTGTCAAGCTGCAGCAGGAAATTGACGAGACCTTATAAGGAGTAAAACGATGGCTATTATTTTAAGACTGGACCGTGTCATGGCGGACCGAAAGATGAGTTTAAAAGAATTATCTGAGCGGGTTGGCGTCGCAAATGTCAATCTTTCCAAAATTAAAACCGGAAAAGTAAGTGCGATCCGATTTTCTACCTTGAACGCAATCTGTGAAGTGCTGAACTGCCAGCCCGGAGATCTCTTAGAATACGAACCGGATCCTGAGAAGCAGGAAAAACCAGAATAGATTAGATCCAAATCATATCCAGATCCATGCCGACGCGCAGATTTCATGAAAAAAATCACAAAAAAGAGAAACACTTTTTCTTCATGGATGTTCTTATCTTCCTTGAAAATGTCGTTTCTCTTTTTTCATGCTCTTTTTTGGTTCATCTGTATTGGGATTTTCACGGGTGGACACTTATGATTCTTTCCAGAATCGCTCCAGTACTTCTCCCAGTTTCTTCGGATGCTCTGTATTTACCTCATGTCCTGCACCTTCTATAATGCAGACTTCCGCATGTTGGATCCGTTCTCCTAACTGCAGTGTGGCCGCTTTATTTGCTTTGTCCTGCTCCCCGCACACCGCCAGCACTTTACAGCGGATCTTCTTCAGGTCATCGGTAAATTCCAGCTCTGCCATTGAACGGCACAGACTGATAAAATCTGCTTTCTCAAATCCTATTTTCTGAAATGTCTTCTCTGACATAAGATGAAAAAGGAGATTCTGCAGTTTCAGCAGCATTTTAGGCATCGTATACTGTACCCCGATCAGCACAAGAGACTGCACCTTCTCGGGATGCTCAATCCCATACTGCATCGCGAGAATCCCGCCCAGAGAAAGTCCGCCCAGACAGATCGGTTCATCAAATTCACTGCAATACTCTTCCAGCGCCCGGTATAAAGTATCATAGCAAACCTTTCGGTCCTGAAACCAGTCTGTCAGGTTAGGACAGAAAATTTCTCTCCTCCGTCCTTCTTCTGTCATTGCATCTATCGTTTTCTCCCAACTGGCGGCTGTCTGCCCCAGCCCGTGAAGTAAAATATATTTCATATTCCTTTCCTCCCTCATGCACTCCTGACTTACAAAAGTCAAAACTTCCTTCTTAACCGTAAAATTCCTGCCGCAGCATTTTCTCTTGTCCTCAAAATATTTTCAAAGAGACTCCCCTAAAATGCCCTCCAGACAATATATCCTTCCATCAGAGCTACGAAAAAGCAAAGTCCATTCACAATCCAATTATATTGAACATCACTTAAAACTGTTCTTGAATGTGTCAGCATATATTTTATTTTCTGATTGGCAGTTAGTACCAGAATCACCAGCTGGATCATAGGAAAAAGAAAGATTTCCTTTTTATTTACAACGTCATCGATCTCCCCTTTTGTAAAATGCATCGGGATTGTTTCCGGAAGAAAAAAGAACAGTACAACGGTCAATACTGTAAATCCTCCGAAAATCATCCACGAAAATGTTCTCCCATTGATTCTCTTCATAGCTTTCCCTCTTTCTGTTATCTGCATGATCTTATCCTCTCTGTCTTGCTGTATTGTCTGCCTAGAAAGTGCCTAATGCTTTTTTGCGATTTTATAACTTATAAAAATATCTGCCACAAGAAGGATTCCTAAAATCCATACGCTCCATAAAAGATAATCTATGTCAGGAACTGCTGCGCAGATAAAAACAATAGCAATCCCTGCAATGATAAAAGAGACGCCTCCGGCGAACTGACTCTTTTTCCATGTGACCTCGTTTTTCATGCTCCACTTTGTCCTAAGTCCGATCAAAGAATTCCTTCGGAGTTTCGGCATCACATTTCCGATCAGAATCATAAAAATTCCCCACAACCCGAAAAGAACCCGGTCATGATCAGTGAAAGTCACTGAAAGATCTTCCACTTGACAAAAATCAGTATATAAGAAAAACAACGTCATGATATTAAAAATTCCAAGTGAAAGAAGCATCGCAAGAACACCTACTTTTTCATTATTGGTCCCCCCAGTTTCTTTCTTCGCCGCACTCCGGATCACGAGCATCATAAATAAGCTAAAAAGAATGATGATCACAGGCAAGAGTAATGTTTCATATTTGCTTCCCCATCTTGTCACCTGCCCATTCATTCCATAGTGAGCCGGTATCTTCTCCGGCAGAAACGGAAGCGCGATCACTGTAACTGCCAATGGAAGTACTGTAAGAAGATAACATATCGTTTTTTTCATTTTAATCCTGACCTCCTTGTAAATGCTTCATCCACACAATTATTTCATCGAGAACAGAAAGATTCGGTTCATAATAGATATAATTTTTAAACCGTGTCTCATAGATCAGATCTGCCTTTTTTAACTTTGCCAGATGATACGACAATGCCTGCGGCGTCATATCCAAAGCGTCTGCCAGCTCCCCGGAACTGATCTTACCTTCCTTTAATTTCTCCAATATTTTTCTACGATTTTCATCTGCCAGCGCTGACAAAATTTCGCATACTGACACGCATCATTCCCTCCATTCTGTTTCAATATCTATTTCAATATTCCTTGAAATAGATTCTATCACTTTCACTGCAAAAATTAATATCTATTTAAAAATATTTTTAAATACTTTCACAAAGAATAGAACTGACGAAATGTTTGTGACAGACTGCCTCCCCCTCCGGAACAAGCCTGAATTCTATGAAAAAATCTGATTTTTACAAATGCACAATATAAAAAAATCACCCTGAATCTTCATAATGCCCCAACAAGGGTCTGTTATAAAAAATCATGACCACCCGTCCAACGGGTGGTTTG
>JAPFCT010000290.1 GCA_026169575.1 Faecalimonas sp. | reverse complement strand
TTTTACATTTTCTACAACTTGCAAAGACAGATTCGTTCTGGCATTATACATTGTGAAAACAACACCCTCCATCTCTAAATCCGGATTCAATCTTTCCTTTACAAGTTCAATCGTATGCATAAGCTGACTCAAACCTTCCAATGCATAATACTCACATTGGATCGGCACTAAGACTGTATTCGCCGTTGTCATTGCATTAATTGTCAACATACTGAGCGATGGCGGACAGTCTACGATTACAAAATCATAATTTTCTCTGATCTTTGCCACCTCATCGCGGATAATAAATTCTTTATTTTCCACACCGATCAACTCAATCTCTGCAGCTGACAGATCAATATTGGTAGGAAGCAGATCAAGATTTTCAAACACATCTTTACACAGGCACTCTTCCACACTCGCACGCCCAATGATCAGATCGTATACGGTTCTCTCTACATTATCCTTATCTACTCCCAGTCCACTTGTCATATTCCCTTGTGGATCCATATCTATCGCTAATACCTTTTTACCCAACGCGCTCAAGCATGAGGATAAATTAATAGCTGTGGTCGTTTTTCCTACGCCGCCTTTCTGATTGGCAACTGCTATTATTCTTCCCATATCAGTGTCCCCTTTCTCTTGCTTTTTTATTATATCACTAAACAGAAGTTTAATCTACACAATGTTTCACGTGAAACATCTATTTTAGATTTTTTTCATTTAATGTTTCACGTGAAACATTATACTTTATCATCCTTGTATCAAATTTGATTCTTTACTTCTACGGCTATTGCATAGCAGTTGTATAAATACTATTCTTACTTTTGCATTTTATTCTATTTCATTTGTAATACCTGACTATTTGATAACAGAGTCCCTTCTATCTGTCTCAAATGATTCCAATAACAGACGCTCACTTCATCACAAGGACAGAATCAATTTTACAAACATTCTTATTCCTCAAATCGTATTTTTCTATGTGCTAATAAATGTTTCACGTGAAACATCAGTAGTATCTCTATGCTATCTCTTCTTTTTAAATAAAAAAGAGCAATCAATAATTTCAGCTTTTATTGCTTTCTTTTGTGTAGTATAATAAAAAGAAACGGTACTGATTCAAAGTGTACTGTAACTATACTTATTAAATATATTACAAAGTCGCTTGCAGTAACACTGACAAGAAAGGAGTTCTTTTATGAGTTGGAAAAAGAAACTTACAACCGGAGCGGTTTTGGCATCTCTTACAGCCGGAACAATTTACACCATTAACAAAGTTATTTCTTTTACTTCAACACTCGATAATTTACTTTGCAAGGATGATGGTCAATACTTTGACTGGAGATTTGGCAAAATATTTTATAGAAAGCAGGGGCAGGGAAAACCAATCCTTTTAATCCACGATCTTACTGTAAATAGTTCTTCTCACGAGTGGAATAAATTAGTAAAATCTTTAAAGAAACGAAATACTGTTTATACCATTGATTTACTAGGTTGTGGACATTCTGAGAAACCTAATCTCACTTATACTAACTTTCTCTATGTCCAGTTACTCACTGACTTTATCAAAACTGTTATCGGTGAAAAAACAGATGTGGTAGCTACTGGTACCTCTTCTTCTTTTGTCCTGATGGCATGTGCAAATGACGACAGCATCATTGATCGTATTATGATGATCAATCCGACCAGTCTTTCAACACTTGCAACAATCCCGACAAAACGGACAAAATTTTTACGATGCCTACTTTTGACTCCACTCATCGGAACTTTCCTATATAATATTCTGATGAGCAAACGGTTGTCAGATCAAAACTTTTTTGAAGAAAATTTTCAGGCTCCGGAAGCTGTCGATTCAGAGCTGAAAGATTCCTACTACGAAGCTTCTCATCTGGATTAATCTCACGGAAGATATCTGCTTGGAAGTATCCTGGGGCGGTACACAAATGCGAACATGTTCCACGCACTGAAAAATATTAATAACAGTATTTTTCTTGTGGCATCCACTGGATCCGGAGAGAATATTTCAATCGCGGAGCAATACCGAAATTATATCCCATCGATTGAAATTACAACATTAAAAAATAGTGTACATCTTCCACAGTTGGAAACACCTCAGGCACTCCTGGAACAGATTGACTTATTTCTTAGTACAGAAGAGGAGTCTTAATCAAATTGCAGAAATCCTTTGTTAACAATTGATAAGTTGTAATTGCCTGACCAATGAAAGACGGACAGAATTTTGACTTTCTTATTCTGTCCGTCTTTCCTATTCTAAACTGCTTTCATCTTTTTCAAAAAACAAAATCTTATTTTCAAAAACTTTCCAAACATATGCGATTATAGTTTTCTAGTTCATTTACTCTTCGCTACTTTGCTGCTCCCTATGCAATCCCAAGCGGTTCTTTCGCAGGAAGTCCTGCTTTTCTCGGATACTTTTTCGCAGTCAGTTTTATCTTCTCAATCTTCACAAAGGATCTTCCAATCTCACTTCCCGGAAGCTGGAACTTGATGACTTCACTGAGAGTTCCTCCAAGCATGGCGACTGCCTTCTTTGCCTGTACAACTTCTTCATCGATTTCCCCTGATTTATATGGAAGGAACACACCTCCCTTTCTCACATAAGGAAGACAATATTCTGACAGCGTTGCCAGATTTGCCACTGCCCGTGACACGCAGAGATCAAATTGCTCTCTGTATTCTGGCTGCTTTGCATAGTCTTCTGCTCTTCCGTGAATAGCACGGATTCCCTTCAGCTGTAATTTTTCAATCACAGCATTGAGGAATTTTACTCTCTTATTTAAAGAATCTAACAGCACAACTTCCAGTTCCGGAAATACAATTTTCAGCGGGATCCCCGGGAACCCTGCTCCCGTCCCGACGTCGATGATCTTCTCTACTGACTTCATATCCATCGCTTTTACGATAGACACAGAGTCTACAAAATGCTTCTCATTGACCTCCTCGTATTCTGTGATCCCGGTCAGATTCATAAATTCATTCCACTCAACAAGAATCTCGTAAAAGAGATTGAACTGTTCTTTCTGTCTCTCACACAATGTGATCCCCAATGCACTTAATTTTTCTTCAAATTTATGACTGCTCATCTTTTTCCCTCTTACTTCCATAGCTTTCCATATATACAAGCAATACAGAAATATCTGCCGGTGAAACTCCGGAGATTCTTGATGCCTGCCCGATCGAGATCGGACGGTACTGGTTCAGCTTTTGCTTTGCCTCTATACGAAGACTTCCAATTTCATCATAGTTGATCGCATCTGGAATCCGTTTTGTTTCTAATTTTTTAAATTGTTCCACCTGCTTCATCTGGCGCCTGATATATCCATCGTATTTAATACGGATATTGATCTGCTCAATCACATCCTCACTCAGTTCCACTCTTCCCGGATCGATCTCCTCCAACGCTTCATAGGATAACTCCGGACGGCGAATCAGTTCAGCCAGTGTGATTCCATTTTTCAGCGGAGTGCTTCCATACTTCTCCAAAACTTCCTGGACTGGTCTGGATGCTCCTACATTCGTATGTTCCAGCCGCTCTACCTGCTCCTCAATCTGTTGTTCTTTCTTCTTCAGATTCTGATAGCGTTCCTCATCGATCAGGCCGACCTGATATCCGATTTCTGTCAGACGCTGATCTGCATTATCTTGTCTGAGAAGCAGACGATACTCTGCTCTTGACGTCATCATCCGATATGGTTCATGACTTTCCTTTGTCACAAGATCATCGATCAAAACTCCAATATACCCCTGAGAGCGGTCAATGATGATCTGTTCCTTTCCAAGCACTTTTCTCGCTGCATTGATCCCTGCCACAAGCCCTTGTGCTGCTGCCTCCTCATACCCGGAGCTTCCGTTAAACTGTCCTCCACTGAACAGCCCGCTGATCTTTTTAAATTCCAGTGTCGCGTAGAGCTGTCTCGCATCGATACAGTCATATTCGATCGCGTAGGCATTGCGGACAATCTTTGCATGTTCTAGTCCCGGCACGCTCCGGTACATCTCATACTGGACATCCTCCGGAAGCGAACTTGACATTCCGCCAATGTACATCTCATTCGTATCCAGACCTTCCGGCTCAATAAACACCTGATGCCGATCCTTATCTGCAAATTTTACGACCTTATCTTCGATCGACGGACAGTACCTCGGACCGGTTCCCTCGATCATACCAGAAAACAGTGGGGAGCGATCAAGATTCTCCCGGATGATCTGATGTGTTCTCTCATTTGTATAAGTCAGCCAGCAGGATATCTGATCGATCTGCACATCTTTTGGATCCGTTGTAAATGAAAATGGAACAACTCTCTCATCTCCAAACTGCTCTTCCATCTTCGTGAAATCGATGGAATTGCGGTCGATCCTTGCCGGTGTTCCAGTCTTAAAACGATACATCTCGATTCCGAGTTCTTTGAGGCAGTCACTCAAATAATTTGCTGCCTTCAGACCATTCGGGCCACAATTCTCACTGATTTCCCCATAAATACATTTTGATTTTAAATACGTTCCGGTGCATAGCACTACCGCATCACAGTGATAAATCGCCCCTGAAAATGTCTGCACTCCGGTTACCTTCCCGTTTTCCACAAGAATCTTCGTAACCTCTGCCTGCTTGATATCCAGATTCTCCTGCTGCTCCAGCACCTTCCTCATCTCAGTACTGTACTTTGCCTTATCCGCCTGCGCGCGGAGAGAATGGACTGCAGGTCCTTTTGACTTATTTAACATTTTGGACTGGATAAAGGTCCGGTCAATGACCTTTCCCATCTCTCCTCCAAGTGCATCTACCTCTTTGACGAGATGCCCTTTGGAACTGCCTCCGATGTTCGGATTACACGGCATCAGCGCAATACTGTCCACACTTACTGTAAACATGATCGTCCTGACGCCGAGCCTTGCAGCTGCCAGGGCCGCCTCACATCCCGCATGTCCCGCGCCGATCACGGCAATTCCATATCTGTCTTTATTTTCCCATACAGAACTTGCTGAATATTTCATTTACTAAATCTTCTCCTATCGTTTCTCCGGTGATACTTCCCAGCGCCTCATAGGCATCCATGAGGTCAATCG
The DNA here is from genome assembly GCA_026169575.1 of Faecalimonas sp. Next base: position 4,425 of record JAPFCT010000290.1, on the reverse strand, counting down.
AATAGAAATCCTCCGGCATATTAGTTTCAATACTTCCAATTACTTTTTCCAAACTGTCGTATGCATTCTGAAGCGCTGTCTTCTGCCGGATATTCGTAATATATACCTCATCATTAAAGGAGACTTTCCCTTCAAAAAACATATTTTTCAACGTCTGTTCTACTTCTTCGATGCCATGCTCCTGCTTCGCCGATATTTCAATCATCGGTTTTTCTATATATTGTTGCAGAAGTTCCTTTGTGACTACCGTCTCAAGATCTGATTTATTTAAAAGGATCAATGCCTGTTTTTCACGGATCATAGACAAAATCTGCTCGTCATTTTCATCAAGTGCGCGCGATGCATCTACAACATAGATGATCAGATCCGCCTCTTTTGCATAATCCTTTGCCTTATCCACTCCGATTTTCTCGACAACATCCTCCGTGTCGCGAATCCCTGCGGTATCTATGATATTCAGACTGATTCCATTGATCTGAATATGTTCCTCAAGAATATCTCTTGTCGTCCCTTCAATATCTGTAACGATCGCCCGCTCTTTCCCTGCAAGAACATTTAGCAGCGAAGACTTTCCTGCATTTGGCTTCCCTACAATTACAGTCTGGATTCCTTCCTTGATTATTCTACCATTATCTGCGCTGTCTAACAACCTGCGAATTGCTTCCAAAAGCTTTTCTACGGTCACTTGAAGTTCTTCTCCATAGCCATCAATACTGATATGTTCCGGATCATCCAGCGCCGTCTCGATAAATGCCGTGTGATATAAAATCTCCTTCCGAATCTCGGAAATCTTCTCCAGCACAGAACCTTTCAGCTGGCTTACCGAACTTTTCAATGCATATTCATTTTTGGACTGTATCACATCAATGACCGCCTCTGCCTGCGACAGATCGAGCCTGCCATTTAAAAATGCTCTCTTTGTAAATTCTCCCGGTTCTGCCGGTCTCGCACCATATTTGATCACAGTCTCAAGAATCCGCTTCATCACGTACACGCCTCCATGACAGTCGATCTCTACTGTATCCTCCCCGGTATAGCTATGAGGACCTCTCATCAGAAGTACTAACACCTCATCGATCGTCTCCTCTCCATCTATGATATATCCATAATGAATCGTATGTGTTTTCTCATTCGATAACTTCTTCTCTTTCTTCCTGCCTCTGTATATCCGGTCAATAATCTCAAAAGCTTCCTCTCCACTGATACGGATAATTCCAATTCCTGATGCTGTCATCGCTGTTGCGATTGCTGCGATTGTATCTTTTATCATCGTTGTCCGCCTCTCCTTCCCGCAAATTTCATAGCATAATTCATTATACCAAAAAATCGCTCAGACTTCACGGTCTGGGCGATTTTTCTATTAGGGGCGTTTCTTACACCCCTGAATTTCTTTGTTATTGTCTTCTGGACGGTGTGATTACCACTCTTCTATATGGTTCTTCTCCCTCACTGTGTGTGGATACATATTTATCTGACTGTAATACAGAGTGAATAATTCTTCTCTCATACGGATTCATCGGCTCCAGAGAAACCGGTTTTCTCGTACGTTTTACCTTGTGGGCAATATTCTTTGCAAGGTTCTCCAACGTTGCTTTTCTTCTTGCACGGTAATTTTCTGTATCCAGTTTTACACGGATATAGCCATCCTGCACCTTGTTTGCCACACGGTTTGTCAGATACTGAAGAGAATCTAATGTCTGACCTCTCTTACCGATCAGAATTCCCATATTCTCCCCTTCCAGTTCGATACAGAGTGTTCCTTCACTGTCTACTTCGGAATGAATTTTGACTTCCATATCCATTGTCTTTAAGACATCCTGCAAAAATTTCTCAGATTCACGGATTGTTTCCTCTGTGATCTTCACAGAAGAGCGCTCCTCTTTCTCCACCGGCTTTGTTTCCGGTGCATGATGTTCTGGCTTCTTTGCCGGAGCCTGATGACGTTTCTCTTCTTTCTTCTGTTCCGGTTTTACTTTTGGTTTTTCTAATTTGATCTCATTTAATTCTACCGGTGCTTCTGCTGTCTTCTTTCTTCTGGCAGAAATCACAGCCTGTTTTGCTCCGATTCCAAGAAATCCTGAACTTCCTTTTTCAATTACATCATATTCCAGCTGATCACTGGTCACACCTAACTGAATCAAAGCTTCTGTGATCGCATCGCTCAGTGTTTTTGCGGATACTCTAATCTCTTCCATTCTTTCGCCCTCCCGTTTCTAATGTAGAAATGCGGTTTGAATTAATCGTTTTCGTTAAACTTCCTTACCATATTTGCTTTCGCTGTAAGGCTTCCCGGTTTTGCATTTTTCGCACGTTCAGCTGCCTGCTGTAATTTAGCTTCCTGCTCGCTGTCTGTCGCGTGATTATGCTTTTGATCTGCAGCAATATTACGGACTTTCTTTGTCGCCATCTGATTTAATTCTTCTGTGGAAACTTTCTTTTTCTCGTATTTCTTCTTCGCCTTTTCCATATTCTTCTTCACAAGTTCATCCATATCCATACGATCAAGATACTTGTTGATCGCTACCTGCTGTACCGAACGGCATACCGCACTGAAAATCCAGTACAGACCAAGCCCTGCCGGCATTGTGAAACACATAAATACTGAGAACAATGGCATGATCATATTCATGGTCTTCATAGAACTTGCCATCGGGTTATCTCTGTCATCCATTCCTGCTGCCTGCGGCATCAGTTTAATATTGATCCACTGTGTCAGACCAGATAATACCGGAATCAGAAGTGCAACGATCGCAACAAGAATCGCTCCGGTCTTTAATCCGTCCATCATCAGGTTGACAGGTGCATCGGAAATGTTCGCACCTAAGAAGTTGTTGATATGTGAAATCTGCCCGGATGTCGAATCGATCAAAGATGAAAGATCCGGGAATTTATCTTTTAATGTATCCCATGTACTTGGCTGGAATTTATAAAGTACGTCTACGATTGTATTTGTCTTTGTATAGTCAAACTTATCCGGACTGATCAGAATCGGACTTGCCGAACCGATCTTCTCCATCACTTTCTGATAGCCGTCTGTTGCCATGATCCCATTAACAAGCGGCATATACATATCCTTCACTCCGCCTACATACGCCGGAATATTCTGGATAACCTTCCACAACGCAAGCAAGATCGGAAACTGGATCAGTAACTGAAGACATCCGCCCATCTGTGAGGTTCCGTACTTATCGTACACCATCTTCATCTCTTCCTGCATTTTCAGCATGGATTCCTGATCACGTTTGTTCTTGTACTTTTTCTGAATTGCCTGAAGCTCAGGGTTCATTACTGCACTTAATTTTGAAAATTTCTGCTGTTTGATTGTAAGTGGAATCATGAATGTATAGATGATAACTGTGAATAAAATGATACACAGACCTATATTCTCAATTCCGAATACACCGCTCAGCACATTAAAGATTCCATCCATTAATTTACCGAGCAGCCACGCCACTTGTCCTATGATTGGCGTCGTCGATTGTGTCAAAAGAATACCTGTCATTTTTTCCTCCTTTAAGGCACAGGGTCATACCCGCCTTTTGCAAATGGATTACAACGTAAAATTCTCCATACAGTTAATAACCCACCCTTTAATGCCCCGTATTTCTCAATCGCTTCAATTCCATATTGAGAACATGTGGGAAAATAAATGCAGTGAGTTGTTCTTTTTAACCCGGATAAATATTTCTGGTAAAACCTGATAAGTGCAATAAATATCTTTTTCACCGATTTTACATCTCCATTTTGTTACTTATATATATTATGAAGTCTTCCCAGGTGGATCAATGCGCTTTCCATCTCTCTGTATGAGCGCCCATTTGCACTCACTCTCGCAATCACTACTATATCATATCCACTCTGAAAATGTTCTTCTTGTAATCGATAACTCTCTCTGATCAATCGTGTCAGCCGGTGTCTCACGACACTGTTGCCGACTTTTTTGCTGACAGAAATACCAAGCCGGTTTCCCCCGGATTGGTTCTCTTTTACATACATTACCAGATACTTATTTGCATAAGACTTTCCAGTCTTATAAACAATCTGAAAATCTTGATTTTTCTTCAATGATTCGGAAAATTTCATTATTATCTTCTCCTGATTTTTAAAGAAGAAAAGGCCACATATATGCGGCCTACGCTGATAACTGTTTTCTTCCTTTTGCTCTTCTGGCAGCTAAAACTTTTCTTCCACCAGCTGTGCTCATTCTTGCTCTGAATCCATGAACTTTCGCTCTAGATCTCTTTTTTGGTTGGAATGTCATTTTCATTGAAATCCACCTCCTTAGACATGAAACCTATATATATAAATATAGACATATTATTTTTTAGACATCGTATTTCATTATAAGCATAAAATGCCATTTCGTCAAGATAATCCTTTCATTTTCTTTTGATTTTATCCATTTTTTCTCTTTTTCCAACTCCT
>JAPFCT010000219.1 GCA_026169575.1 Faecalimonas sp. | reverse complement strand
GGAGATGGTGATCTCGCTCAGACCAGGCATGATCAAGGACCGGGATGAGGTGATCGCGAAGCTGATCGAGATCCAGTATGACAGAAATGATATGGATTTTAAGCGAGGAACATTCCGGGTGAGAGGGGATGTGCTGGAGATTTTCCCGGCAATCTCGGAAGACTATGCAATCCGGGTGGAATTTTTCGGGGATGAGATTGAGCGTATTACAGAGATCGACCTGCTGACGGGGGAGATTAAGAGCGAGTTAAACCATGTTGCGATTTTCCCGGCATCCCATTATGTTGTGTCGAAGGAAAGTATTGACCGGGCAACAAAGGCGATCGAGGAAGAACTGGAGGAGCAGGTCAGATACTTTAAGAGTGAGGACAAGCTTCTGGAGGCACAGAGGATTGCGGAGCGGACGAATTTTGATATTGAGATGATGAGAGAGGCGGGATTCTGTTCAGGGATTGAGAATTATTCGAGACATCTGACTGGGTTGGAGCCGGGGGAGGCGCCGCATACGCTGATCGATTATTTTCCGGACGATTTCATCATTATGATCGATGAGTCACATAAGACGATCCCGCAGATCGGAGGCATGTATGCGGGGGACCGCTCCCGCAAGAAGACTTTGGTGGATTATGGATTCAGGCTTCCATCGGCGATGGACAACCGTCCTCTGAATTTTGAGGAATTCGAAAGTAAGGTCAACCAGATGCTGTTTGTTTCTGCGACGCCGGGAGAATATGAGGAGAGAAATGAGCTTCTCCGGGCAGAACAGGTGATCCGTCCGACCGGACTTCTTGATCCGGAAGTGGAAGTGCGCCCGGTGGAAGGTCAGATTGATGATCTGATCGGTGAAGTGAACAAGGAGATCGCAAAGAAGAATAAAGTTCTGATCACAACCTTGACGAAGCGGATGGCAGAAGATTTAACAGATTATATGAGAGAACTTGGAATCCGTGTGAAATATCTTCATTCAGATATCGACACGCTGGAGCGGACAGAGATTATTCGGGATATGCGTATGGATGTGTTTGATGTTCTTGTAGGAATCAACCTTTTGAGAGAAGGACTGGATATTCCGGAGATCACACTTGTCGCGATTCTTGATGCAGATAAGGAAGGATTTCTGCGTTCAGAGACTTCCCTGATCCAGACGATCGGCCGTGCTGCGAGAAATGCGGAGGGGCATGTCATCATGTATGCAGATACGATGACAGATTCGATGAAAGCGGCCATCGAGGAGACGAAGAGAAGGCGTCAGGTTCAGATGGAATATAATGAGGCACATGGAATCACTCCGCAGACGATCCGTAAGTCTGTGAGGGATCTGATCAGTATTTCCAAGAAAGTTTCTTCAGATGATATGAAACTGGAAAAAGATCCGGAATCTATGAGTGAAAAGGAATTGCAGGCAGTGATCAGGGACATCAATAAGAAGATGAAGAAAGCGGCAGCAGAATTGAATTTTGAGGCGGCGGCAGAGTTGAGAGACCAGTTGATCGAATTTAAGAAGAAACTGCAGGAACTGGAAGACTAAAATGCTGAAAAAAGAAAAAGGATCAGGGCTGCAGATGACGAAAAGCTGACCAGAAAAGAAAAAGATGGAATAAAAAGCGCAGAAGAGCAAACGATAGAGAAATAGAATAGAGAAGAGGTAAGAGATGGCACGCAAATCAGAGAAAAAGCAATACATTAAGATCAGAGGTGCAAATGAGCATAATCTGAAAAATATAGATGTGGATATTCCGAGAAATGAGCTTGTTGTATTGACGGGGCTGAGTGGATCGGGAAAATCTTCACTGGCATTCGATACGATTTATGCGGAGGGACAGAGAAGGTATATGGAATCGTTATCTTCTTATGCCAGACAGTTTCTCGGGCAGATGGAAAAGCCGAATGTGGAGAGTATCGAGGGACTTTCTCCGGCAATCTCGATTGACCAGAAGTCTACAAACCGGAATCCGCGTTCGACAGTCGGAACTGTGACAGAGATTTATGATTACTTCCGGTTGCTGTATGCACGGATCGGTATTCCTCACTGTCCGAAGTGTGGAAAGGAAATCAAAAAGCAGACAGTGGATCAGATGACAGATCAGATTATGGAGCTGCCGGAAGGGACGAAGATCCAGCTGCTCGCTCCGGTAGTGCGGGGGCGTAAGGGAACGCACGCGAAGTTGTTTGAAAAGGCAAAGCGAAGTGGGTATGTCCGTGTGCGGGTAGATGGAAATATGTATGAGCTGACAGAAGAGATCACACTGGATAAAAATATCAAACACCATATAGAAATTGTGGTGGACCGTCTGATCGTCCGGGAAGGGATTGAAAAGCGGTTGTCAGACTCGATCGAAAGCGTACTGACACTGGCAGAAGGTCTGCTTCAGGTCGATGTGATCGGCGGAGAAACGCTGAATTTCAGCCAGAGTTTTGCATGTCCGGACTGTGGGATCAGTATCGAGGAGATCGAACCGAGAAGCTTTTCATTTAACAATCCGTTTGGCGCATGTCCGGATTGCTATGGACTTGGATATAAGATGGAATTTGATATCGATCTGATGATTCCGGATCAGAAGCTGAGCATCAATGAAGGTGCGATCGCTGTGATCGGATGGCAGTCATGTACCGACAAGGGAAGCTTTACAAGAGCAATTCTTGAGGCGCTTTGTAAGGAGTACAAGTTTGATCTGGACACACCGTTTGAGGAATATCCGGAGGAGATTAAGCATGTGCTGATCCACGGAACCGATGGAAAAGAAGTGAAGGTATATTACAAAGGGCAGCGCGGTGAGGGAATCTATGATGTCGCATTTGAAGGGCTTCTCCGCAATGTTGAGCGCCGTTACCGGGAGACGGGATCTGAGACAATGAAAGCAGAGTATGAGTCATTTATGAGGATTACGCCGTGCCATACCTGCGGCGGGCAGCGCCTGAAAAAAGATGCGCTTGCCGTTACGGTAGGCGGGATGAACATTGCAGAAGTGACTGCATTATCGATTGAGAAACTTCAGAAATTCCTGGGAGAGCTGGTGCTGACAGAGACGCAGGAACTGATCGGAGGTCAGATCCTGAAGGAGATCAAAGCACGGACTAATTTTCTCATGGATGTGGGATTAGATTATCTCACACTTTCCCGGGCGACGGGGACCTTGTCGGGAGGAGAGGCGCAGCGGATCCGTCTGGCGACACAGATTGGTTCCGGACTTGTAGGTGTGGCATACATTCTGGATGAACCGAGTATCGGTCTGCATCAGAGAGATAATGACAAGCTGCTGAAGACGCTGAAACATCTGAGAGATCTTGGAAATACGCTGATCGTCGTGGAACATGATGAAGATACGATGAAGGAAGCCGATTATATTGTTGACATCGGTCCGGGGGCAGGTGAACATGGCGGAGAGGTCGTGGCGGCAGGTACTGCCAAAGAGATCATGAAAAATAAAAAATCGGTGACGGGCGCTTATCTGAGTGGAAGGAAGAAGATTCCGGTTCCGGATGTGAGAAAGGAGCCAAAAGGATTTTTAAAAATCATCGGGGCGAAGGAGAACAATCTGAAAAACATCGATGTGGAGATTCCGCTTGGGGTTATGACATGCGTGACTGGGGTTTCCGGATCTGGAAAAAGTTCGCTCGTCAATGAGATTTTATATAAAGCGCTTGCGAAGGAACTGAACCGAGCCCGCACGATTCCGGGAAAACATACGCGAATCGAAGGGCTGGAACAGGTGGACAAGGTGATCAATATTGACCAGTCCCCGATCGGAAGGACACCGAGATCCAATCCTGCAACCTATACGGGTGTGTTCGATCTGATCCGGGATCTGTTTGCTGCGACGGCGGATGCAAAGGCAAGAGGGTATAAGAAAGGAAGGTTCAGTTTTAATGTGAAAGGCGGACGCTGTGAGGCGTGCAGCGGAGATGGAATTCTGAAGATTGAGATGCACTTTTTGCCGGACGTGTACGTACCTTGTGAAGTTTGCCATGGAAAGAGGTATAACCGCGAGACGTTGGAGGTAAAATATAAAGGGAAAAATATTTATGATGTGCTCAATATGACTGTGGAGGAGGCGCTGCATTTCTTTGAAAATGTGCCGAGTATCCGCAGAAAAATGGAGACATTGTATGATGTGGGATTGTCGTATATCCGTCTTGGACAGCCGTCCACGACACTGTCCGGAGGGGAAGCGCAGCGGATTAAGCTTGCGGCGGAACTCAGCAAGCGGAGTACCGGAAGAACAGTCTATATTTTGGATGAGCCTACAACCGGACTGCATTTTGCAGATGTGCACAAACTTACAGAGATTTTACAGAAGCTTTCCGCAGATGGAAATACAGTAGTAGTCATCGAGCACAATCTGGATGTGATCAAGACAGCAGATTATATTATCGATATCGGTCCGGAGGGAGGAGACAAAGGTGGTACAGTGATCGCGAAAGGTACGCCGGAGCAGATTGCGGTTTCCGAACATTCTTATACCGGAAAATATATTGCACCAATGCTGGCACAAGAATAGCATGGATGTGACAGGACCAGAGATGATGGAGGAAACATATTGAATTAAGATGTGTGAACCGATGGGGTATGTGTAAGAATCAGAGGTTGTACCGGAAAGAAGCGGAAAAGAAAGGGGAGTCGGGATGGCTGCAGACATCGGAATTGATCTGGGAACTGCGAGTGTGCTCGTGTTCCTGAAAGGAAAAGGAGTCGTATTAAAGGAGCCGGCGGTAGTGGCGATCGACCGGAATACGAAGGAGATAAGGGCGATCGGGGAAGAAGCAAGGCTGATGCTTGGCAGAACGCCGGGAAATATGATCGCAGTCAGACCTTTGCAAAAAGGAGTCGTGTCAGACTATACAGTCACAGAGAAGATGATCAAATATTTTGTACAGAAGTCGCTTGGGCGAAGAATGCTCAAAAAACCCCGGATCAGCATCTGTGTCCCGTGCCAGATCACAGAGGTGGAGAAAAAAGCGGTGGAAGAAGCTGCCTATGCTGCAGGTGCGAGGGAGGTCTGTCTTGTAGAAGAACCGGTGGCAGCAGCGATCGGAGCCGGTCTTGATATTATGAAGCCGTTCGGCAACATGATCGTCGATATCGGAGGCGGGACGACAGATGTAGCAGTGATTTCGCTTGGGGCAGCAGTTGTACACACGTCTGTAAAGACAGCCGGAGATGATTTTGATGAGGCGATCGCCCGCTATATGCGAAAAAAGCAAAATATGCTGGTGGGAGAGCGTACTGCGGAAGAGATTAAGATCAAGGTGGGTACAGTGTATCCGACGGAAGAAGAGCTGGAATTGGAGGTCCGGGGACGGAACCTTGTGACCGGACTTCCAAAGACAGTGACGGTCACATCTTCAGAGACAGAGGGAGTACTCCGGGAGGTGGCAGAGCAGATTGTGGAGGCGGTGATCCATGTGCTGGAGCAGACGCCGCCTGAACTATCGGCAGATATTCTGG
>JAPFCT010000271.1 GCA_026169575.1 Faecalimonas sp. | reverse complement strand
GTATGAGATGGTGACGGGAAGGCTTCCGTTTGACGGAGATACCGCAGTTGCAGTTGCCGTGAAGCATCTTCAGGAAGAAATCATTTCCCCGGCAGAATATGTGCCGGAATTGCCGTACAGTTTAGAGCAGATCATTTTAAAATGTACGCAGAAGCGGCCGGAGTTCCGCTATCCGGATGTAGCGTCGCTGGTACTCGACCTGAAACGCTCGATTGTAGATCCGGAAGGAGATTTTGTCCGGATCCGGAGAGTTCCGGGGTCCGATACGGTGATGCTGTCAGAGAGAGAACTTCAGCAGATCCAGCTGAACAACAGGTCCGCAGGGCAGTATGATGGATATGATGACGATGATTATGAGGAAGAGCGTTATGATGATTACGACAGTGAATATGATGACGATGATGATTATGACGACGATGACTACGACCAGGATGATGATTACGATGAGGACGATTATGGAAGAGGGTCATCCCGCAAAAGAAACAGTGATGTAAATCCCCGGATGAACAAACTCATCAAGATATTGATGATCGTTGTCGCGGTACTGATTGCATTTTTTGTGATCGTGATGGCAGGAAAAGCGGCGGGGATTTTCGGTTCCGGGCTTGGATTTGTGACGGAAGATTCCAAAGATAAAGTAAAAGTCCCAAATGTGGTAGGGAAGACACAGCAGGATGCGATCGCTGCTTTGAATAAGGTGCATCTTGGTTATGAACTTGTGGACGGCGGAGAATCGGAGAAATATGAAAAAGACTATGTCATGGAACAAGGCACAAAGGCAGGTACGAAAGTTTCCGAGAATACCAGAATTAAGATTGTGGTAAGCAGCGGAAAGCAGAAGGAAGAAGTGACGATGCCGGATGTGCGTGGACTGGATCAGGACAAAGCACAGAAGGAACTGGAAAAATTAGGACTGAAAGTTTCTGTAACTTACGAATACAGTTCTATGTATGCAGAAGGAGAGGTGATCTCCACGACCTATGAGCCGGGAACAAAAGTGGCGAAAGGCACAGAAGTCGGCATGCAGGTAAGCAAAGGCGAAGAACCGGTCGAGAAGGTGGAAGTGCCGGATATTACCGGAAAGACAGAGGTAGATGCAATCGCGGCACTGGAAGCAACAAGTCTGTATGCGGGAGACAGAAAAGAGGAGTACAGTGATGAGCCGGCGGGAACCGTTATTTCCCAGGATATCGCCGGAGGAAATAAGATTGAGGTCGGCGGAAGTGTAGGATATACGGTCAGCAAGGGAAAAGAGAAGGCAAAGATGCCGGAAGTGATTGGTTTTTCGGAAGAAGCTGCAAAGGTACGAATTCAGGAAGCCGGATTAACCCCGGTTATTTATCATGAAGCAAATGAAAAACCGAAAGGAACTGTATTCTATGCAAGTGCCAATACCGGGGATGAACTGGAAAAGGGCGCAACGGTTGAGATATGGATCAGTGACGGTCCGGCAGTACAGCCGCCGACAGACGGCAATAATGGAAATACAAACAATAATGGCGGAAATACCGGTGGAAATACTGATGGAAGCACCAATGGTCAGGAAGGAGAGGCAGAGGACAACTAACCGTGGTCCTCTGGAAATCCTTTCGTTTTTCAAAAGATTTTCACAAAAGCTTATATTGTTTAATGGAAGAGACAGATAGGAAAAATTCATGCAGGGAAAGATTGTAAAAGGAATTGCCGGATTCTACTACGTTCATGTAGTAGGATTCGGTATTTATGAATGTAAAGCAAAAGGAAGTTTCAGAAAAGAGAAGAGAAAACCGCTCGTCGGAGACAATGTAGAGATCGATTGTCTGAGCGAGGTGGAGAAGACCGGAAATATCATCCGGATCTTTCCGAGAAAACATGAACTGATCCGTCCGGCAGTGGCAAACATCGACCAGGCGCTTGTTGTGTTTGCGGTGACGGACCCAAAACCACATTTTAATCTGCTGGACAGATTTCTGATCATGATGGAGACCAAGGGAATTCCGGCAGTTCTGTGTTTCAATAAGCAGGATATTGCGACAGAAAAAGAAATTCAGGAATTGCAGGAAATTTATCGGAGATGCGGCTATCAGATTCTTTTTACGAGTGCAAAAAAAGAGGAAAATATCGGGCTTGTAAAAGATGTTTTAAAGGGAAAGACGACAACCGTAGCAGGCCCTTCAGGGGTAGGAAAGTCTTCCCTGATCAATATCCTCCAGCCGGAGGCGAAGATGGAAACCGGGGAGATCAGCAAAAAGATTGCCCGCGGAAAGCATACGACAAGGCATTCGGAGCTGATCCCGATCGACGAGGATTCCTATATTATGGATACGCCGGGATTTAGCTCACTGTATGTGAACGAATTTGAAAAAGAAGAATTGAAATATTATTTTCCGGAATTTACATATTATGAAGGAATGTGTAAATTTCAGGGATGTGACCATATTCATGAGCCGAAGTGTGCAGTCAAGGAGGCTGTGGAGGCTGGTGAGATTCACAAAGTACGCTATCAGAATTATTTAGAGATGTATAAGGAATTGCAGGAGAAGAGGAGATACTAACATGGAAATGATTTTGGCGCCGTCTATACTGGCGGCAGATTTTACGAAATTAGGGGAGCAGATGAAAGAGACAGAACGGGAAGGGGCACAGTACATTCACTTTGATGTGATGGATGGAAAGTTTGTGCCGAGCATTTCTTTTGGAATGCCGGTATTGGCGTCCATCAGAAACGCGGTGAACCAGATTTTTGATGTGCATTTGATGATCGAGGAGCCGATCCGCTATGTAGAAGAATTTCAGAAAGCGGGGGCAGATATCATCACCGTTCATCTGGAGGCGTGCAGCGATGTGAAGGCGACATTGGAGAAAATCCGTGCATGTGGGGCAAAAGCTGCAATTTCAATCTGTCCGGACACACCGGTGGCAGAGCTGGAGCCATATGTGGAACTGGTAGATATGGTGTTGATCATGAGCGTGCATCCAGGATTTGGAGGCCAGTCTTTTATTCCATCTTCCCTGGAGAAGATTCGTGAGACGAGAGCGCTGCTTGACCGTATAAATCCAACTGCAGATATTGAAGTAGACGGCGGAATCTATACGACGAATGTAAAGGAAGTATTGAAAGCAGGGGCAAACGTGATCGTGGCAGGTTCTGCGGTCTTCCGCGGAGATGCCTCAGAGAACACAAGAAATATGATGGAGATCTTAAGAACTTATGAATAGACAACATGCCGTGATTGTCAGCGGCGGGACAGTGGAAGAAAAGCTTGCGCTGGACATTTTGAAAAAAGAAGCATCTGCATTCCGGATCGCAGTCGACCGGGGACTGGAATTTTTCTACCGGCAGCAAATCAGGCCGGATTATATTGTCGGAGATTTCGACAGCATTGCACCTCAGATCATTGCCTGGTACAAGGAACAGACAGAGATTCCGATCCGGGAGTTTAATCCGGTCAAGGATGCGTCTGATACGGAGGTTGCTGTGCGGTACGCGGTGGAAAAAGGATGCGAGGATATCACGATCCTTGGAGGAACCGGAACGAGGCTGGATCATGTGATGGCAAATATTCAGGTGCTTTCCATTCCGGCACGGGCAGGAATCCCGGCAGAGATCATTGATGCGCACAATCGTATCCGGATTGTGGAAAGAGAAGTACGATTGAAAAGATCAGAGAGCTATGGAGAATATTTCTCGTTATTTCCGCTCGGAGGAGAAATCCGACATCTCTATATCCGCGGCGCAAAATACCCGCTGACAGATCACACCCTTGTCCCTTACGACAGTCTCTGTGTGAGCAATCAGATTGACGGGGAAGAGGCGGTCATTACCTTTGGAGAGGGAATGGTCATTTTAATGGAGACAAGAGAAAAAGCGTACAAATAAATGTAAAAAAGTGAAAAGTCACAAAAGAATGAAAAAAAGAAAAAGGAAAGCAGGGTGTCTATTGGCAAACCTGCACAGATATGATAGACTAAGATGTAAGAATGCATGTTCACAGAATTATATCTGACAGCAGGCAAAGAATGCAGTTTTGTGAAAGAAAACAGAGAAAGGCAGAAATCTTCATCAGACAAAGGTTTCTGAATAGGTAAGGATAAAAATGAAATTAGGTATCGTAGGTTTGCCAAACGTAGGAAAAAGTACATTATTTAACTCTTTGACAAAGGCAGGTGCAGAATCGGCAAACTATCCATTCTGTACAATCGACCCGAATGTGGGTGTCGTAACTGTTCCTGATGAGAGACTTAATGTGTTGGGAGAGATGTATCACACAAAGAAAATCGTGCCGGCAGCAATTGAGTTTGTAGACATTGCAGGGCTAGTGAAAGGCGCATCAAAAGGAGAAGGACTTGGAAATCAGTTTCTTGCGAATATCCGTGAGGTAGATGCAATCGTACATGTAGTGAGATGTTTTGAGGACAGCAATATTGTGCATGTGGATGGAAGTATCAATCCGATTCGTGACATCGAGACAATTAATTTGGAATTGATTTTCTCCGATATTGAAATTTTGGAAAGACGTATTGCGAAAGCGGTAAAAGTTGCGCGCAATGACAAGACTGTTGCAAAAGAATTAGAACTTTTAGAGAGAATTAAAGCACATTTGGAAGAAAATCAGATGGCGCGAAGCTTTGTAGTAAATGACGAAGATGAGCAGGCGTTGCTTGAAAGCTATAATCTTTTGACATACAAACCGGTTATTTTTGCGGCGAATGTGACAGAGGATGATCTTGCAAATGACGGAGCAGATAATGCGGGCGTGCAGGCTGTGAAGGAATATGCGGAAAAAGAAAGCTGTGAAGTGTTTGTTGTATGTGCGCAAATTGAGCAGGAGATTGCGGAATTAGATGATGATGAGAAAAAGATGTTTTTAGAGGACTTGGGACTTTCTGAGTCTGGTCTTGAAAAACTCATTAAGGCAAGCTACAGTTTATTAGGTCTTATCAGTTACCTGACAGCAGGCGAGCCGGAAGTAAGAGCATGGACAATAAAAAAAGGAACAAAAGCGCCACAGGCAGCAGGAAAGATCCACTCTGATTTTGAACGTGGATTTATCCGTGCGGAGATTGTAAGTTATGATGATCTGATGGCATGTGGTACTTATACAAACGCAAAAGAGAAAGGGCTTGCCCGTCTGGAAGGAAAAGAGTATGTCGTTCAGGACGGCGACATTATTTTATTCCGTTTCAACGTGTAAAAAGCCAGAGAAGGGGGGGATAGTATGAATATGAATATCAACTTTCCACACCTGGGGATTGAACTGGAACATGTGGGTCAGTCTATATCCATTTTTGGATTTCATATTACATACTATGGAATGTTGACTGGTCTGGCGCTTGTCGCGGGGATTGTTATCACAATTTATTTTGCGGCAAAAAGCAGACAGAATATGGAACATTATTTAGATCTTGTCATCGGAAGCGTGCTTTGGGGAATTGTTGGGGCAAGAATCTGGTATGTGCTGTTTTCCTGGGAAAACTACCGGGGACATTTTTTCCGCATCTTTAACCTGAGACAGGGTGGACTTGCGTTTTACGGGGCGCTGACAGCGGCGGTACTTTTTACCTTTTTTTATGCGAAACGCAAGAGGGAAAATCCGATGCGTCTGTTAGATACTGCATGTGTTGGGCTGATCGCAGGACAGATCATCGGGAGATTCGGCAATTTCTTTAACAGAGAATCTTTTGGTGGATATACGGATGGACTTTTTGCAATGCAGCTTCCGGTTGATGCTGTCCGGACCGCAGACATCACAGAGAAGATGCGGGAACATATCGTAGAGCTGGATGGGATTTCTTATATCCAGGTTCATCCTGCATTTCTGTATGAGATGGTATGGAATCTGATCATTCTTATACTGGTGCTGCTCTATTATAAGAAGAAAGTGTTCGAGGGAGAACTGTTTCTGATATATGTAGCGCTGTATGGGATTGGACGTACATGGATTGAAGCACTCCGTGTGGATAAGCTGCGTCTGCCTTTTGGTAATCTCCCGGTTTCGCTGATATTTGCGGTTGTGTCAGCGGCAGTCAGTATTGTACTGATCATCCATTTTAGAAAAGAGGCAGAGCGAAAGCGGCGAATGGAAAAGCGGAGACAGATCCGCAGGGAACACGCAGCAGAAAATAGTTAACAGAATTATTGGCAGAATTGATATAGAATATGCAGGAAGACTCCTCACCGGAAGCAGCAAAGAAGCTGTGGATGGTGAGGAGTTTTATTTTGTATTCTAAAAGGAACAAATTCCTACTGGACTTTTGTATACAAGAGGAATATAATATGAATAAATAGGAAAAAACCTAGAATTTGAAGGAGGAAAAAACCAATGGCAAGAAAAATGAAGACCATGGATGGTAATCACGCAGCAGCTCATGCTTCTTATGCATTTACAGATGTTGCAGCTATTTATCCTATCACACCTTCATCAGTTATGGCGGAAGCTACAGATG
>JAPFCT010000246.1 GCA_026169575.1 Faecalimonas sp. | reverse complement strand
TCTGTATCGTATGGGAATAAATTATCTTGTTGATAGCCAAGTACCTAATACAGTTGTAACAGAGTAAACTTTGTTACAAAGGGTGTTGTCAACCACCCTATGATGTAACGCCACTTTAGATAGCAATATCTATTGGGGTTAAAGGTCGGAGACGTAAGTCGTTAGTACGACTGGGCAGTTATAAGCCCATGACCTTTAGGTCGTGGGTAGTTGACATTGAAATGACCAGGAAATTAGAAAAGGAGGTTTCCATCATGTGTAATTTGAGCAAAGGAATTGAAGAAATTGGACTGAGAGAAGGTAGAAAAGAAGGCAGAAGAGAAGGCAAGAAAGAGGGCATTCTGTTTTCGATTCAATCTCTTATGGAAACTATGAATTTCTCAGTGGAAGAAGCAATGAATGCCCTAAAAGTCCCAAAAGCAGACCAGGAACAATATACAAAGAAATTGAAACAGAAATAGATTCCTTATAAAAAATTTCTTAATAGAACTATAACAAAAAAGGTGATGCCAAATGAAATACCGGTTACCATTCGATTGATTCTAATCCTCTCTTAAGTCCGGTTTCATTTTCCATCACCTTTTTGTGAAACTGTCAAAAATATCTTTTAAATTTTTTCTATCAAAAATATCCGTTAAAATTTACAATTCTTCCCTCGTCACATTTTTCAGCCATTTATAACTTTTATAGCGATACCATGTGATCGGGATCTTAATGATCTCGTCACTCATCAGGATCATGTAGACCACCGGCACACTGCAGTGAAATACAAATGCGGCAAGTGCCCCAAATAAGATCGAACAGCCCCACATAGTAGACATGTCCAGTATCAGACCAAACTGGGTATCTCCACCTGAACGGAAGGTTCCTACAACCAGTGTCGTATTGTATGCCTGCCCCACCACAAAATAAGACATGACAAAAAACATAAGCCGCATGTATCCACGGGCAGTCTCTGACAAGGTCATTGCTTCTGCCATAAACGGAGCGATCGCAAGGATCAAGATTCCTCCAAGTAGTCCCATCAGTACACTGAGCCACACAAATCTGCGGGCATAAGCTTTTGCATGTTCGTATTTTTTCTCGCCGATTGTCTTGCCCAGATAGATTGCCGTCGCACTTGCCAGTCCGAACGCAACTACTGTCGCGAGCTGTCTTGCCACCTGTGCCACAGAGTTTGCCGCTACTGCCGCACTTCCCATATGACCAAGCACTGCCGTGTTCGCCGCCGTTCCAAGTCCCCAGAACACTTCATTTAAAATAACCGGAAATGCATATTTCAGGAAATCCCGGTTGAGTACTTTCTCTGTATGCAGAAAGTATTTCGTACGAAACTTGATGTCCTTGTTCCAGAAATGCGAATACAGACCGACTAAAACCATCTCCAGCAGTCTCGCAGTCAGCGTACCGATCGCAGCACCTTTGACTCCCAATGCTGGCAGTCCAAACAAACCGAAAATCAGAACTGTATTGATACCCACGTTACAGATCAGAGAGCAGAGGTATACGACTGTTGCCACAACAACCCGCTCTACACTTCTCATAATATAGAGATACGTCTGTGTAATTCCCATGAAAACATACGACCAGCTGACGATCCGAAGATAGATCACCCCCTGCTCTATCACCTCCGGATCTGAAGTAAAGATCCGCATCAGCGTATGTGGAATGCACTGGGCTGCAACGAAAAATATCGCCGTTACAATTACCGCCGACCGCATTCCAAGTCCTAATATCTTCTCGATCGTACAGATATCCTTCTTTCCCCAGTACTGCGCTGTCAAAACTGTTGCGCCCGAAGTCAGACCAAATAGAAACAATGTCATAATATACTGCACCTGCCCCGCCAGAGAAGCTCCGGAAAGCGCATGCTCCCCGACCTTTCCAAGCATTACAACATCAGCCGCGGTCACACCTACATTGATCAGATTCTGAAGCGCCATCGGAATGACAAGCGCTAACACACTGAGATAAAAATGCTTCCAGTTTATGTTCAGATTCTGTTCCGATTTTTTTATTTTCGCAAACATCTTTTTCCTCCTTCATTTCTCTTTTCCTTTTTCCCACTGAAAATCCCAAATGATTATAGTATGAAGTCCTTCTCCTATGCAAGTCAAAAAATTTTTTCATCCGCTATTTCCCACTTTCCCTCTCTATGATATGATACATTGGAAACAAACAATATTTTACTTTATGAGGGGTAACATTATGAACAATCAGAAAAAGTCCGCACCTGCGGCAACAAACGCAATTACGGAAGGAATTATCTGGAGACAGCTTTTGATTTTCTTTTTTCCTATTGTTCTCGGTACATTCTTCCAGCAGCTTTACAATACTGCCGATGCGATGATCGTCGGACGGTTTGTTGGAAAGGAAGCGCTCGCCGCTGTCGGTGGTTCTTCCAATCAGATCATCAACCTGATCATCGGATTCTTTGTCGGTGTTTCATCCGGAGCGACTGTGATCATCGCCCAGCATTACGGTTCGAGAAAAGAGACCGAGCTGTCCCATGCACTGCACACTGCAATTGCTTTCTCAACCGTATCCAGTATTTTTCTTATGGGAGCCGGTTATTTCCTGGCACCGGCGCTTCTGCGTATGATGAATACTCCAGACAGCATGATGGCAGATTCTGTGACTTACCTCCGGATTTTCTTCCTCGGCATTTTATTTACATTCATCTACAATATCGGATCCAGTATCCTCCGCTCCGTCGGAGATTCCAGACGGCCGCTGTACTATCTGATCGTCTGCTGCTTTTTAAACATTGGTCTCGATCTTCTGTTTGTACTCGTGTTCCATATGGGAATTGCGGGTGCTGCGATCGCAACGGTACTGTCTCAGGCAGTCAGCGCGATTCTTATCTTACTTGCCCTGATACGGACATCCGATATTTATAAACTGCATCTTGGAAAAATCCGCTTCTTCAAGGGATCTCTGTCCTCGATCCTTCGTATCGGAATTCCTGCCGGACTTCAGGCAGCTATGTACAGCCTGTCAAATATCATTATCCAGACTGCTTTAAATGCACTTGGAACGGATACCGTAGCAGCATGGACTTCTTTCGGAAAAATGGATGCCTTCTGCTGGATGGTCATTTCTGCCTTCGGAATTTCGGCTACAACTTTCGTCGGACAGAATTACGGCGCCGGAAAATATGACCGCGTAAGAAAAAGCGTGCGTGTCTGTCTCGGAATGACACTTGCTTCCTCCATCGCAATGAGTGTATTTCTGATGACCGCCGGAAAATATCTGTTCCACCTGTTTACGGGTGATCCGGAAGTCATCCGTATCGGGATCCAGATCCTGAACTACATGGCGCCGGCTTATGCTCTGTTCGTGTTTATCGAAATCTACTCCGGAGCACTGCGCGGAATCGGCGATGTGATCATTCCGACGATCATGACCTGCTGCGGTGTTTGCGTGTTCCGTACACTGTGGGTATTCCTGCTTGTCCCAAAATCACCTACGATCGAGACGATCACACTGAGTTATCCGATCTCATGGGGAATCACTGCAGTGCTGTTTATCATTTACTATTATAAGAAGCAGAAAAAACTCGGGATAGAAAAATTTGAATAATACATCCAAAAAAAGAAAAGGGGAACTGTGATCTGTCCTGCACAATTTCCCTTTTCTTCTATTCTATAAGCTTCCTATCTCCTCGGAAGTCTGTGATCCTCACTTCTTTTATTCGTATGATCTTTCTGTTTTTGATACTGCTGGCTTCTTCTTGCCTGCACCTGCTGCTGCCTTATCTGCTTCTCTTTCATCTGACGGCGGCGTCTCTGTTCCATCAGCCTTCTCTGCCTTCTCCGCTTTCTCTTTCTGTAAACAAGTGCCGCTGCGATCAGTCCGGCTGCCACAACAACTGCCGCCGCTGCTCCGATAACGATCTTCGTCTCAGGAGAGATTGTAAAAAGAGGTTTCTTCTCTTTCTGCCCTGCGTCTGCTTCCTTTGCGTCCGCTCCGGATGCTTTCTCTTTAAAGTAAGAGTCTTTCAGAACAATCTCCGCATTTCCGACTGGCTGTCCATCATAGGTATACATTAATGTCCCTTTCTTTGATTTTCCGGTCTGATCTTCTGGAACAATTTTTGCTTTCACATCTTTCCACGATACATTCTCCGGGACAACAATATAGGCATCCTCGTCGACTTTCTCCACGCCCTCCGGCACTTCTTTTTCTGCCAGGGAAATCTTTTTAAAATTATGGAAAACATACTCTGCCATATTTTTCGTATCCGGATAAACATGAACGCCGTGGGTCTTTAAATTGACTGAGACAAGCTGCAGCTCCCCATTATCCAAATAGGACACAAGCGTAGATAACGCCTGATCTGTATACCCGGTCTTTCCGCCAACGCATGGCTCGTAAAAGGTATCCGTTCCATCATAGAGCATCTGATGGTACTGCTGAAATACCCTCTCCTCATTGACAAGATTGGTAGGCGGGATCCGGTGTTCATAGGTATTTGTGATCTTCCGGAATTCCTCATGCTGAAATGCTGCCGCTGCGATCACCGCCATATCCCGTGCAGAAACATAATGATCTTCATCGTGAAGTCCGTGCGGGTTTGTGAAATGTGTATTTGTACATCCCAGTTCCTCTGCCTTCTCATTCATCATACGGATAAAATTATCATATCCATTTCCAACCGTATCAGCAATCGCATATGCCACTTCATTTGCAGAAGCCAGAAGCATCCCATATAAGGCATCCTCCATCGTGATCTCTTCCCCCGGCTGCATGCCGATACTCGCATCTCCATACTCAAGAAAGGCTACCGACTCTTCTGTAAAATGGACCTTATCTGTCAGTTCACTGTTCTCTAATGCCACAAGCGCTGTCATGATCTTTGTGATACTCGCCGGAAATTCTTTCGCATCAATATTCTTTGCATAAAGAACCGCTCCGCTGTTCATATCCATGACGATCCCCGCTTCTGCAAAAATCCCCGGTCCCTCCGGCCAGTTCTTCAACTCATTTGATTCCACAGGCATCTCATACACTGCCCGTTCTTCTTCTGTAACTGCTGCCGCTGCGCCTTCTGCTTCTGCTGCATATACTTCCGTCACTGCTGTATTTGAAAAAACAAGTCCCGCTGCCAGCAGGAATGCGGCAAATCTATATCTCAATTTCATCTGTATTTCCTCCAAAACATCATAAGCGGTATTATAACATATTCTTGTTCTTCTTCCAATAAAAAATACATCTGAATTTCTTAAAAAACTTCTTTTCCCCGCGCTTCATTTCTATGCTATACTTTCCTTAGCAACAGAACTATTACCGGAAATCATCTGGAGGAATGTCAAATGTCTAATATTACAAAATATGCGCTGGAAGCCTCTTTAAAAAAACTTCTGCTAAAGAAACCGCTCGACAAAATCACGATCAGTGACCTCACTTCCGACTGCGGGATCAGCCGCATGGCATTTTATTATCACTTCAAAGATATCTATGATCTTGTAGAATGGGCATGTCTGGAAGATGCCACAAAAGCTCTGCAAGGGAAGAAAACTTATGACACCTGGCAGGAGGGACTTCTTCAGATATTTGAGGTCGTCTTTGAAAATAAACCTTTTATCTTAAATGCCTACCGCTGTCTCAGCCGGGAACAGATTGAGAACTATCTCTTCCAGCTGACTTATGAGCTGATCGCCGGAGTCGTAGAGGAACAGGCTGCCCAGACATCCATTTCTGAAAATGCAAAAAAGTTTATTGCTGAATTTTACAAATACAGCTTTGTCGGACTCATGCTCGACTGGATCAAGCAGGGAATGAAAGAGGATTATGAAGAAATCGTGCGCAATATCTGTATCACGATGCATGGCACGATCGCAAATTCCATTCATAATTTTACAAAACAAGGGGAATGATAAAAAAATAATCATCTCCCCTGCTTTGTAAATTGTCACAAAAAGAGAAAACATCTATGCTGAAGTTACAGAAGAAAACAAGACAGTCATTTCAGAAAGGTGGTTATCTATATGGCAAAGAAAAAGTTAGCGATCGGTGTTGCCTCCGCAGTTGCTGCCGGAGCAGGCGCCGCCATTTTATTGAAGAAGAAATCCGATACAGAGTCTCACACAGCTTCCTCAAAAAGTATTTCAAAAACTTCCGACTACCGGAACACAGAGCGGGGCAAACATGAAAAGAACAGCAAAGGAATCTACTATTCCAGCGGAAATTACGAAGCATTTGCACGCCCGGAAAAGCCTGCCGGAGTCGATGAGAAGCATGCCTATATTGTAGGAAGCGGACTTGCAGCGCTCTCAGCCGCATGCTTTCTCGTAAGAGATGCACAGATGCCGGGATCCCACATCCACATTTTAGAGGCGATGGATATTGCCGGAGGAGCCTGCGACGGAATTTTTGATCCTTCCCGCGGTTATATCATGCGCGGCGGAAGAGAGATGGAAGATCATTTTGAATGTCTCTGGGATCTGTTCCACAGTATCCCTTCTCTTGAGACACCTGGCGCTTCTGTTCTCGATGAATACTACTGGCTCAATAAGCATGATCCAAACTATTCTCTCTGCCGTGCGACCGTACAGCGGGGAAAAGATGCCCATACCGATGGAAAATTTAATTTAAGCCAGAAAGGCTGCATGGAGATCATGAAATTATTTATGACAAAGGATGAAGACCTCTACGATAAGACAATCGAAGATGTCTTTGACGATGAGGTGTTCAACTCCACTTTCTGGCTGTACTGGAGAACGATGTTTGCATTTGAAAACTGGCACAGCGCACTGGAAATGAAGCTGTATTTCCAGCGCTTTATCCATCATATTGGAGGACTCCCGGATTTCAGCGCACTGAAATTTACAAAATATAATCAATACGAATCCCTCATTCTTCCAATGCAGAAATATCTGGAACATGCAGGTGTCGATTTCCAGTTCAACACAGAAGTCACCAATGTCGTATTTGAATTCAAAGATCATAAAAAAGTGGCGTCTGCGATCGAATGCAAAGTCAGAGGGGTTGAGCAGGGAATCCTGCTGACAGAAAACGACCTTGTATTTGTCACAAACGGAAGCTGTACCGAAGGAACGATCTACGGTGACCAGAATCATGCGCCAAATGGTGATGCAGAAGTACGCACGAGCGGCTGCTGGAATCTCTGGAAAAATATCGCACGGCAGGATCCGTCTTTCGGATATCCGGAAAAATTCTGCTCCGATATTTCCAAGACCAACTGGGAATCTGCGACGATCACAACATTGGATGATAAGATTATTCCTTACATCACAAAGATCTGCAAGCGTGATCCAAAGAGCGGCAAAGTCGTGACCGGAGGAATCGTAAGCTGCCAGGATTCTAAATGGCTCATGAGCTGGACGATCAACCGTCAGGGACAGTTCAAAGAACAGGATAAAGATAAAGTGTGCGTATGGGTATATGGACTCTTTACAGATGTACCTGGAGACTTTGTCAAGAAACCGATGCGGGAGTGTACCGGAAAAGAAATCACTGAAGAATGGCTGTATCACATCGGCGTTCCGGTCGAACAGATTCCTGAACTGGCAGAACAAAGCGCCGTCTGTGTTCCGACAATGATGCCGTACATCACCGCATTCTTTATGCCGCGGACAAAGGGTGACCGGCCGGATGTCATCCCGGATGGATGTGTCAACTTTGCATTCCTTGGACAGTTTGCCGACACCCCTCGCGACACGGTATTTACGACAGAATACTCCGTTCGTACGGCGATGGAAGCCGTATACGGACTGCTCGGGGTAGACCGCGGTGTGCCGGAAGTCTGGGGCAGCGTCTATGATATCCGGGATCTTCTCGACAGTTCCGTGAAACTCATGGATGGGAAATCTCCTCTCGACATTCAGCTGCCTGGACCACTGAACGCACTGAAAAAACCTCTGATCCGTGTTGTAAAAGGTACTGTGATTGAAAAACTACTTCGTGATCACGATATCCTGACAGATCACATGTAATCTGGTTTCCAAATACTAAATCCGGCTCTCAGATACCATAAAAAATACGTCTTCGCAGGATCTTAGAAATATCTTTTTAAAATATGACAAGATCTCTGCAAGGCGTATTTTTTCTATGATCACTTTTAAAATCCTTTCCCTATGAAAGTTCCAGCAATCCTTTTCTATCTGCGTATAACTGTCCTTCTACCGGAATGTTGCCTGATTCGCATAATTTACTGCAATATAGCTTTTTCCTCTGTTGATTTTAATCTCTTCCCCATTCTGGTCATAGAAGCGAAGACGTGACTGTTCATTGTTTGTATCCTTTGACCAGTGGATTTTCTGAACACCCCCATTGGAAACATAATATCCTACTGAATCAGTTGCACCATCCCAGTCTACATCCTTATGTCCCACCTCGTCACGTACCTTAATAGATGTTTCCAGTACAAACACATTTGTAAATGCAAGCTGCTCTCCCGTATTTCCATCGATCTGCGCCTTCCCATTTAAATCCTTTACATATACTTTTTTTGTCTCATCATAAGTAAGGGTAGCCCGTGCAGCGCCAAAATTAATGTCAACTTCCCGGCACTCTTCTCCCTGCGGTTTTATCTGTTCATGCAAACCATGAAACAGAAAAGCTGCATCCTTCTTATCTTCCTCAATATCAGTCCGCATCCCCCTCGACTGCACAACATCAGCTAACTGTGTGCCATCAAAATATCCAGTGTGTTCCAAATCATAGCCCGCATTTAGACGATCCTGATCCCGCCCAAACAAACCGCTCCCATCGCTGATTCCATCAATCTGGTCAAGGTTCAGTGAAGCAATGTATTCTGAAATAGTGTCGTCACTTCCCCAGTTTATGTAAAATGCATCAAACCCTTCTGAAAATGCCGGAAAATATGCACGGCAGCTTCTAACTGCACAGATTTTTGGAACAGTCGTATAATCGCCGTACAGTGCCATAAATCTGGTAGCATCCCCTTCGACTGGAATTTCAAAAATAATATCTGCCTTTCCCACTCCATACTGCGGCATCGCAGGTTCCACATTATTGACCATAACTGCCACCGGGCGTTTCCCGATCGCCCCTTCTGTCAGATCCGGTACTCCCGTCAAAAGATTTTGA
This sequence comes from Faecalimonas sp., assembly GCA_026169575.1. The sequence goes on along the minus strand of JAPFCT010000246.1, from coordinate 8,837 downwards.
TTGGCAGGGATCTCTTCTGCCGGCTCAGACGGATCCTTTTTTTCTTGTTTCTCTATCTTTGCACTTGTTTTGTCTGCTTTCACAGACTGCTCTTCCTTATTCTTCCCACACCCCGGCATAATTGCCATCAGCAAACACATTGATAATATTAATGCTCTTCTTTTCATCTGACTTCCTCCTGTTACTGACCTTTTAATCATCTGCCTTTATTTTATCACACATGGAAAATAATACCAGACTTTTCTTCCTGATTCTCTCCTATGGAAATACTTATCTGCATTCTTCTGCGATCATATAGATTTATCCCGACCTTTTAATTTCCAAGAAACCAGAATAACTTTTACTCCAAAAGAAGAAGCCTCCTGCCTTATTGCATGCAGTTGGCTTCTCCTTCTATCGCTCCCCTCAGATATCATTTTCTGACATTCCCCTGCTTTGTGTCAAAAAATTTACATTATATTCTTCCTATTTCACAACAAGATTGTCCTTTGCCTCATATGCAAAATCTTCATCCAGCGGAAAGATCGGTCTTGGCACTTTCGTGTAATTTAACGTCTTCAGATCTTCATTTGTACTTCCTTTTGTGAGTGCCATAATGCTTCTTTTGGCGATCGCATCCTGGTCTGCAGTCAGATACCCTAATTTACATACGACAATATCTGCTTCCTTCGGATCTCTTCCAAGATCTGTGAATACGTCCGGAGAAACATAACCGATATGACCCTCTGCAAGTACAACGTCAACACCGCAGGAACTAAACAGTGCAATATCACAAGGGATCGATGTCTTCTTCCATTTCTCCACATAAGCCTTGACCGTTCCGGTCGCTGTGATCGGCTGTGTTGTCGTCGTGTCAAACTTTGCACCGAAGGTGATCGTAACCTCTTCCCCGACTTTTCCCTTACAAGCCAGCGTCGCTTCCGGGTCATAGATTCCGCCATAGAGAACCGGTGTTTTTAACTGCTCTGTACGAGGATCATCCATGATTCGTTTTAAGAATCCGGTACAGTCTGAAGAAGATCCTGCTGTCGGGTTGTCCCCGGAATCAGAAAGGTATACCGGAAGTTCCTGTCCGTTTGCAATCGCATCAAAAGCGACATTTAATGTCTCTTCCTCTGTATATGTCTCTGTCTGGAAACAGAAATCATTTCTTGTATTCCAGATGATCTCCGCAAGACGAAGCGCCTCGCGGTCAGCCAGTTCCTGATCTTCTGCTACCACATAGACTGCGACAGAACTGTCCTCATTGTCTGCCCAAGGAAATCCCATCAGATAAGAAGCCGCAAGGATTCCTTCTTTCTGCTCTGTCTCGCGCAGCTTGGTGATCAGTCCTTTCATCGGCTCTACCGTTGTGGAAGACTGCTCTCCTGCAATCAGAATCGGAACCTTTACCCAGGCAGATTTTGCCTGCACATGATTCTCCAGAGACGCGATCGTCATCTGTGCCGCATGTACCCCGGTCTCATACCGGTCTGTGTGCGGAGCACACTTAAATCCGACAAATCCGTCACAGTTCTCGTGCATACGCACAGTCATCGTTGTGTGCATGTCCAGCGCGCAGAAGATTGGAATGTCCGGAAACATCTCCCTTAATTCTTCCAGCAGATATCCTTCTGCATCTCCAAGCCCTTTCACTCTCATAGATCCGTGAAGTGCAAGTGTAATCGCATCCAGCGGCTTTTCTTCCTGCGCCTGGCGCGCTCTCTCAAGGATCTCTGCTTTCAATCCCATATAAAAGTCATGATCTACTTCCCCATTTGGAACTGCGCTTGCAAAAAGTGTCGGTACTACTTCATATCCTTGTTCCTGAAGCGTATCCATCACTCCGCGCAGCGAATCATTTTTCGGATTTCTCTCAAAAAGTTTTTCTCCCCGGACAACACCGAAGTCATTTTCTCCGGCAATGATTGGATTGAATGAATTAGATTCATGCATCATCGATGCAACTAATACTCGTTTCATTTCTATTCCTCCTAAGCAAACGATATACTTCTAATATAAATGACATGCCACTACATGTCCAGGCTCAATCTCTTTTGCTTCTGGTTTCCTCTTCAGACATTCCGGCTTGCAGTATTTACATCTCGTTGCAAACGGACATCCTTCCGGCAGATTTACCGTACTTGGAATATCCCCTTCCAGAATGATCCGCTCTTTCTTCCGTCCCGGATCCGGAATCGGCACCGCTGATAACAATGCCTGTGTGTACGGATGTGACGGATTGTTGTAGATCATCTCTTTTGGCGCCATCTCCACAATAAATCCAAGATACATTACTGCAATCCGGTCAGAGATCATCTCTACAACAGATAAGTCGTGAGAGATAAACATATAGGTCAGATCGAAGCTTTCCTGAAGGTCATGAAGAAGATTCAGTACCTGCGCCTGGATCGAAACGTCCAGCGCTGAAATCGGTTCGTCGGCTATGATCAGCTTTGGTTTTACGGTCAGCGCTCTTGCAATTCCGATCCTCTGCTTCTGTCCTCCGGAGAACTCATGTGGGAAACGCTTTGCATGCTTTGAGCTTAATCCTACAATCTCCAAAAGCTTATGTACTTCTTTCATTCGTTCTGCCTTTGTCATCTTTGTATGGATCAGAAGTGGTTCTTCCACAAGATCCTCCACTCTCATACGCGGATTCAAGCTTCCTGCCGGATCCTGGAAGATCATCTGCATCTCTTTTCGCAGAGGTCTTACCTGCGCCTGTGTCATCTGATCGATCCGCTGTCCGTCAAACCAGATCTCCCCGCTGTCTGGCATCAACAGATGATTGATCAGTCTTCCTGTTGTACTTTTTCCACATCCGGACTCTCCTACGACAGAGAACGTCTCACCTTTATAGATATCAAAACTTACATTATTTACCGCATGTACAAATTTATCCGGTTTCCCAAGCAGTGTCTTTCCGACCGGGAAAGTTTTTGTCACATTTTTTACAGAAACTAATGTATCCATACTACTTTTCCCCCTTTCTGTCTTCATTGGCAAGCCAGCATCTGCTGTAATGATTTTCACCTACTTCAAATAACTCCGGCTTTCCTGCCCGGCATTTTTCTGTCGCATATTTACAGCGCGGTGCAAATCTGCAGCCAGACGGCAGAGAAGACAGATCCGGTACACTTCCCGGAATACTCGGAAGCACTTTGACTCCTGAGCCAAGCTTTGGTACAGATGCGATCAGACCTTTTGTATATGGATGCTGCGGCGCGTTGAACAGCTCATCGATCGGCGCCTCCTCCACAATCTCTCCCGCATACATAACGATCGCTCTTGTACACATCTCTGCGACAACACCCAGGTCATGCGTGATCATCAGGATACTCATTCCCTTTTCTTCCTGGATCTTTTTCATCAGATCAAGAATCTGTGCCTGGATCGTAACATCCAGCGCAGTCGTCGGCTCATCGGCGATCAAAAGCTTTGGCTGGCAGCTCATCGCCATCGCGATCATCACACGCTGGCTCATACCTCCTGACAGCTGGTGCGGATAATTCTTCAGGACACGCTCCGGATCAGGGATCCCCACCTGCGCCAGAATTTCCGCTGCCCGTTTTCTTGCCTCCTCTTTGGAGAGATCTGTATGAAGACGGATTCCCTCGATCATCTGCTTGTCAATCCGCATTGCCGGGTTCAGACTGCTCATCGGCTCCTGAAAGATCATGCTCATCTCTCCGCCGCGGATCTCTCGCATTTCTTTCTCACTGATCTTTAACAGATCTTTCCCTTCAAAAAGCACTTCCCCTTTTGTAACCTTTCCGCTGGTAGCTGTGAGAAGTCCCATGATCGACAGAGAAGTAACACTTTTCCCACATCCAGATTCTCCTACCAGTCCGAGGATCTCTCCTTTTCCTATTGAAAAACTAATCTCATTTACCGCAGTCACACTGGAAGTCTTACTGGAAAAGAATTCCGTTCTTAACTGCTTTACTTCAAGCAAATTTTCTTGTTTCATCGTATACTCCTTTCACTGCCTCTCCCACTACTTAATCTTCGGATCAAGTGTATCTCTCAGACCGTCACCAAACAGATTAAATGCAAGTACCGTTATAAAAATGATCAGACCAGGAAAATATACCATATGTGATGCAATTCCCAGGTAACTTCTTCCCTGCGAGAGCATTGCTCCCCATTCCGGCTCTGAGACATTTGCGCCAAATCCCAAAAAGCTCAGGGACGCCGCTGCCATGATCGCACTTCCGATTCTCATTGTAAAGTTGACGATCAGTGACTGGATTGTTCCCGGGAAAATATGTACGAACAATAACCGGAAATCATTACATCCAAGACTCTGTGCCACCTCTACATAGAGAGAATTCTTTACCGCCAGCGTCGAACTTCGCATAATTCGTGCAAAACTCGGCACCGTAAATACCATAACCGCGATAAATACGTTGATAATACCAGGTCCTAAAATTGCCACGATCGCAATCGCAAGGAGAATATCCGGAAAACTGAAAAGCACATCTGAACTTCTCATAACCAGCATCTCGATGATCCCGCCATAATATCCTGCCAGAAGACCGAGAATACTTCCAAGCGCAGCGCCGACTACTACCGAAGACAGCGCCACACCAAGTGTCAGTCTTGTTCCTACGAGCATACGGCTTAAAATATCACGTCCATAGTTATCTGTTCCAAACCAGTGCTTCGCGCTAGGCCCTGCAAGTGTATTTGCATAATCATATTCTGTATAATCATACGGAGTAACATAAGGTCCGATGATCGCAATGATCACCAGAAGGAAAATAATGATCAGACCTGCGACAGCCGTTTTTCTTTTTAAAAATTTTTTCAGAAACGACTTGAACCGCCCGTCTTTATCGGACTGTATATTTTCATCAATATATGTTTTTTCAAACTCTGTATTTTCTTGTTTTTTTACTTGTTCTTCAGCCATTATACATTCCTCCCTCACAACTAATCATATCGAATCTTCGGATTGATCACACCATACAGCAAGTCAACGATCAAGTTGATGATAACGTACTGGAACGCAAACAGCATCAGCAGTCCCTGGATCACCGGGTAGTCACGGAATGCAATGGAATCCACCAGAAGACGTCCCATTCCCGGGATAGAAAATACTGTCTCTGTCAGAACAGATCCTGACAGTAATCCACCAATCTGAAGACCTAAAATCGTAATAACCTGAATCAGCGAGTTACGGAATGCATGCAGGAACATAACTAAAAATTCTTTCTGTCCTTTTGCTCTTGCTGTTCTGACATAATCTTCTCTCAATGTCTCTAACATGGAAGAACGGGAGTATCTCGCCAGAACCGCCATGATTCCACATCCCATTGTAAACGATGGTAAAATGTATCCGGTCCAGGAATCCAGTCCTCCTGACGGAAGCCATCCTAACTGTACCGAAAAAATCTGGATTCCCATCAGACCAAGCCAGAATCCCGGTGCTGAAAGCCCGGTGATCGCCAACAGCATACAGCCGTGATCCAGTGCTTTTCCTCTCTTGATCGCTGAGATCACACCGATAAAAATACCTAATACCGGCGCCCATAAAATTCCTGCGAATACAAGCTTTAATGTATTCTGCATTCTGTCCACGATCAGCTGTGCTACCGGAGTATCAGATTTTAAACTTCTTCCAAGGTCTCCGGTAAACAAACCTTTCATATAGTTCACATACTGCACGATCAGTGGATCGTTTAATCCGTATTCTTCGCGAATCGCCTCTACTTCTGACTGTTCTGCATCCAGTCCTGCCATTGTTCTCGCCGGATCTCCCGGGATCATATGAATAAATAAAAATACTAAAATCGAGATTACCAGCATCAATGGTATCGTCTGCAGGATTCGCTTGACAAAATATCGACTCATATCTTCTCACTCCAACTTCATTTTCTCCGATGTTTCATCGGGTATCTCTGCTGTCATATCCTGAAAAGGACAAGTTCTGTATTCATACATCACAGATGTATCTTGAAAAAAGGGCAGCTTACGGCGCTGCCCTTTTCCTAGTATCAACCACATATTGATTAGTGATTCAGTCCGGCATTTGTTACAATAAGACTTCCACCTGGTAAGTATTTCACACCTGTTACATAAGCTTTCTGACCAATGATCGCATTGTCACATCCTAAGAACATCCAAGGACACTCTTCCCATGCGATTTCCTGTGCTTTTGCATAACTTTCTGTAATTTCTTTTTCATCTGTTGTCACTAAAGCTTTATCTAATGCAGCATCAAACTCTGCATTGCTGTAAAATGCTGTATTGTATCCTGCTGGCGGGAATTTCTCTGTATGTAAAATACTTCTCATACATCCGTCTGCATCATAAGATCCCGGACTCCAGTTTACATACCACATCTCAACCTCTGTCTCATTCTCCGGTGCGCTTGTCATATCAGCGATCGTTGTAGATTCCATCGGAAGAACGTTGACTTCAATATTGATCTCTGCAAGCTGTTGTTTTACGAACTCTGCACCCTGCATCTCAAGTGTTGTATTGTCCACCCAGAGATCGATCGGGAAGCCATCTTCATATCCGGCTTCTTTCATCAGAGATTTTGCCTTCTCTAAATCAAGTGAGTACGGTGTCTGCTCTGAATAGTAAGGAACTGCTTCTGAGAATAAAGAAGTAGGTTCTTTTGCATATCCCTGGAATACGACTTCACAGTATGCCTTGCTGTCAAATGCGTAGTTCATTGCCTGACGAACTTTCACATCTTTTAATGGCTGTCTTCCATCATCCAGTTTGTAGTTCTGATTTAATGTTACATAGCGGTATGTCAATCCGTTCAGATTCACTACTTCTACAGATTTGTCGTTCTCAACTTTTTCTACCTGGATCGGAGGTACTGGATAAATGATATCTGCCTCTCCGGTCTGTAACATCGCAATACGTGCACCGTCTTCCGGAACAACCTGGAACGTCAGAGAATCCAGTGTAGACTTTTCACCCCAATAGTCTTCATTCGGAACTACTTTTGTATATCCGCCGTCAACACGGTCTGCCAGTTTAAACGGTCCTGTTCCTGCGGATTCTTTTGCAAGTCCGTCAGATCCTTTTTCTTTGATCGCTTTCGGGCTTACCATTCTTACCTGTGTCACTTTGTTGATAAATGTGTTGTTCGGCTCGTCCAGTGTGATCGTAACTTCATACTCGCTGTCTGCTGTCACATTTACCCAGCTCTTAATAGAGCTTGCAAGACGAAGTGATTCGTCCTCTTTTCCTCTCTGCCAGTTTGCTACAACTGCCTCTGCATTGAAAGGCTCTCCATCGTGGAATTTAACTCCCTCTCTCAACTTAAATGTGTAGCTTAATCCGTCCTCAGACATCTCCCAGCTCTCTGCTAACAATGGCTGGATTTCCAGATTTTCATCAAACGCCAAAAGTGTCTCGTACATAGAATTTGTCACAAGATTGGAATTTCCATTTGAAGAAACATGTGGATCCAGATGTGTCGCATCCGTCTGCACCGCGATCACCATATCATTATCTGGAGATTTTACATTTGATACCGCTTTCTTCCCCGTATCGTCTTTTTTTCTCTTGGTAGATTTATCATTTCCTCCTCCGCAGCCTGCCAGGCTTACTGTAAGCATGGCCGTAAGAATCAATGCTATTTTCTTTTTCATCTTTTCTCCTTTCTGCGGCATGTTTCCCTCTCTGTCCGCCGCCCTTTCATATTAGTCATTATATATATTTTCTCTTTTATATTCAACATAATTTAGTTATTTTTTAACAGTTACTTTATTTTTAAAGTTTTCCATTATGTAATTATTATTATTTTCAATTCTTTCAAGTTATTTTTTTATTTATTTTTGTATGTATGGATTAATTTTTTAACTTTCTGCCTCCACCGGAATAAACTGGAACGTTGTCACATCAAACAATCCCATGTCCGTCAGTTTAAGCTCCGGGATCACTGCCAGCGACATAAAGCAAAGCGTCATGACGGGTTCTACCTCTCCACAGATTCCAAGTTCTGTGTATGCCTTTTCATGGATTTCTGTCAGTTTCTGATCCACCCATTCTCCGCTCTTGTCACTCATCAGTCCGGCAACCGGCATAGGCATTCCCTCGATGACCTTTCCTTCTTTCACAAGCACGATACCGCCCTCCTGCCGGATCAGGCTTTCCACTGCAAATGCAATTTCTTCATCACTGACTCCGACTGCTATGATATTGTGAGAATCATGTGCCACAGAAAGTGCTGCCGCTCCTTCTTTGATTCCATAGCCTTTCAGGAAACCACAAGCCACATTTCCCGTTCCCTGATGTCTCTCGACAACAGCGATCTTCACGATATCTTTGTCCTTCTCCCAGACAAACTCACCATTTTCGTCAACTTTGATCTCCTCAACTGTTTTCTTTGTCACAACACCGCCTGGCTGGATCTCGATCACATTTACCCGGTTCGTCTTTAACTTCATCTTTAACTTTTCTTCGGAAAATCCTTTGACAACTACGCTTCCTCTGACCGGTGTAATATCTGCATACGCTGTCTCCGGAAGATATTTGCCATTTTCTGCAGTCAGTTTTCCACCGATCCACACTTTTTCCGCCTCAAACTGCTCCAGATCTCTCATCAATACAATATCTGCCTGATATCCAGGTGCAATCGCTCCTTTTTCCCGCAGTCCAAAGCACTCTGCGGCGTTTAACGTTGCCATGCGGATCGCCGTAATGGCATCCAGTCCTTCTTCGATACAGATCTGCAGATGATTATCCAAATGCCCCTCATGCAGGATCGTCTTTGGCTGACGGTCATCCGAACACAGAAGACACCGTCTGCTGTTCTGCGGAGTCACTCCTTTCAGCAAAGTTCTCAGATTATGGCAGGCGGATCCCTGCCTCAACAGAATATACAT
>JAPFCT010000330.1 GCA_026169575.1 Faecalimonas sp. | reverse complement strand
GGTTTTTCTGAGTGTGGGAGGACTGGACGATTCCCACAGCAGAGAAATGGAAGCGGGGCTGACGGAAGGAGATGTCACATGGGAAGAACTAAAGCAGGCGAAAGGAACGAAAGTCATCGCGGCGGTGCCAAGTTATTTTTCTCTGAATTATCCGGTGCAGGTGGGAGATACTTTCGAGCTTGTCTATTTTGACGGAGAGAAAGAAGTGACAAAGAAAGTTGAGGTTGCAGGTATCGGAGAATATGATCGCGGAGTGACCGAAGATACGTTTATTATGCCAAAAGAAACCGTTGACGGGCTGGTAACATCGGATCTCTCCTATGCGATGGAGATCGAAGCAGATCCGGAGAAATACAGTGAGGTGGAGTCTGCACTTCAGAGAATCATAGAGTCCCGGGAACTTTTTGAGATGAAAAGTTATGGAGATCTGCTCAAAGAAAATGAAACTACGGTGCAGTTTATCGGAACCGTCTGCTACATGCTGATCGGTATTTTATCAGTGATCGGTATCCTGAATCTGATCAACACGATGATCAACAGTATCTACGTCCGCAGAAAAGAACTGGGAATCCTTCAGGCGATCGGAATGTCGGACAGACAGCTGATCAGGATGCTTCAGATGGAGAGTATGGTCTATACGGCAGGGACACTGTTCTTGTCTGTCACGATCGGAGGAGGAGCCGGATATGCGGTGTTCCGGTATGCGAAAGAGCAGGGGCTGTATGTCGGAAATGTCTATCATTATCCGGTTGTGCAGACGGTGATTCTGGTTATCATTATCCTGGTGATACAGATCGTGCTTACCTATGCGGTAAATAAAAATTTCAGGCGGCAGAACCTGATTGACCGGATAAGGTTTTCTGAATAAGTATGGAAACAGATTTCCTTGAAAAGGGAAGGTAAAACTGTTATAATTGAGAACAGATAATAGCAATGGGGCAGGTAGATTTTTCACGGAAAAGCTGTATTTTACACTGATTTTTCCGATGGAGGATGAAGCGGGGCACTGGATTGTGAAAATGAAAGGAGACATATTTTTATGGGACAGAACAGATATGCAGGAACAGAGACGGAGAAGAATTTGCAGGCAGCTTTTTCAGGGGAATCAGAGGCTCGTAATAAGTATACTTATTTTGCATCGGTTGCAAAAAAGGAAGGGTATGAGCAGATTGCTTCATTATTCCAGAAAACTGCAGACAATGAAAAAGAACATGCAAAAATGTGGTTTAAAGAACTGAAAGGAATTGGAAGCACAGAAGATAATCTCAAGGCAGCAGCAGAAGGTGAGAACTACGAATGGACAGATATGTATGAGGGATTTGCAAAAACAGCAGAGGAAGAAGGGTTTCCAGAACTTGCAGCAAAATTCCGTATGGTTGCAGCAATTGAAAAGCACCATGAAGAGAGATACAGAGCATTGTTAAAAAATGTAGAGACAGCGCAGGTATTTGAGAAGAGTGAAGTAAAAGTGTGGGAATGCAGGAACTGCGGACATATTTTGGTGGGAACAGCTGCGCCGGAAATCTGCCCGGTGTGTGCGCATCCAAAGAGTTATTTTGAAGTACATGCAGAAAATTATTAAAAGAAAATAAAAATTCTATGAAAAGTGCCGGGAGCGTACAGATATATCTATCTTGTAAGCTTCCGGCATTCATTTTTCCCAGAGGACAGTTCCCTGATTTCTGAAAGAAGAAAATCAATTCTGCTGTCGTTTGAAAATGATGGATTATTTCACGATGTCTCCGTGCCATTCGTTGATCCCGCCAAACTCTGCGATATTTGTATATCCGGCATCTGCCAGCTTTTGGGAAGCCTGCTTACTGCGGTTTCCACTGCGGCAATAGACGAAAATGAGCTGCTCTTTATCCGGAAGCTCAGCGAGTTTTTCTGACTGGATCATCTCATTCGGAATATTGATCGCATTGGGAATGTGTCCCTCCTGGTATTCTTCAGAAGTCCGTACATCTAAAATGATATAATTGTCTTCTGTTTCCATCATGGCAGCAGCTTCCCCGGAAGAAATCTGCCGGTAATCTGCAGATCCAGAACCAGATGGAGAAGAAGAACCCTGCTTCTGACTATATCCGGTAAATAAAAACAGTGTAGGCAGAAACGCAAAAAATAGAGAAACGATATACTTTCTTTTCATGATAAACCTCCTTAAAAATGGTAAAAATAATACTATTAGAATAACACAGAAAAAGAGCTCTCTTCTGTGATAAAATTACAAAACACCAAACGAACGGTGAAAATTATTTAGAAACAATTTAGCACTCGAGGGTTGACATGGCTAACAACATATGTTATACCTATTATAGAACAAAAAGAAAGAGAGGTAACCAGATGAACATTAATAAATTTACCCAGAATTCATTGCAGGCGGTACAAGGATGTGAAAAAGTTGCCTATGAATATGGCAATCAGGAGGTAGAGCAGGAACATCTGCTGTATGCACTTATTATACAAAATGACAGTCTGATCGCAAATCTGATCGAGAAGATGGGAATTCAGAAGCAGCTGTTTGGCAATCGTGTAGAAGAAGGACTCAGAAAGCGCACGAAAGTGCAGGGAGGCCAGATCTATATCGGTCAGGATCTGAACAAAGCACTGATCCATGCGGAGGATGAGGCAAAGCAGATGGGTGACGAGTATGTTTCGGTGGAACATATTTTCTTATCGCTGTTAAAATATCCAAATCAGGAATTGAAGGCAATCTTCAGAGAATTTGGGATTACAAGAGAAGGATTTCTTCAGGCGCTTTCTACCGTGCGCGGAAATCAGAGAGTGACAAGTGATAATCCGGAGGCTACTTATGATACATTAAATAAATACGGAAGTGATCTCGTGGAGCGGGCAAGGGAACAGAAGTTAGATCCGGTGATCGGACGTGACGCGGAGATCCGCAATGTAATCCGGATCCTTTCAAGAAAGACGAAGAACAATCCGGTTCTGATCGGAGAGCCTGGTGTCGGTAAGACGGCGGCGGTTGAAGGGCTTGCGCAGCGGATCGTCAGGGGCGATGTGCCGGAAGGTCTGAAAAATAAGAAGATCTTTGCGCTGGATATGGGAGCGCTTGTAGCCGGGGCAAAATATCGCGGCGAGTTTGAAGAGCGTCTGAAAGCGGTTCTGGAAGAGGTAAAAAACAGTGATGGAAATATCATTCTGTTTATCGATGAACTTCATACGATCGTTGGTGCGGGAAAGACAGACGGGGCGATGGATGCCGGAAATATGCTAAAACCGATGCTGGCAAGAGGCGAATTACACTGTATCGGTGCGACGACACTGGATGAATACAGACAATATATCGAGAAAGATGCGGCGCTTGAAAGACGGTTCCAGCCGGTCATGGTAGATGAGCCGACCGTGGAAGATGCCATTTCCATTCTGCGTGGACTAAAAGAACGCTATGAGGTATTTCACGGCGTGAAGATCACGGACAGTGCACTTGTGGCGGCAGCCACACTTTCCAACAGATATATCACAGACCGTTTCCTTCCGGATAAGGCGATTGACCTTGTTGATGAGGCATGTGCGCTGATCAAGACGGAACTGGATTCTATGCCAACAGAGATGGATGAACTGCGCAGAAGGATCATGCAGCTGGAGATCGAGGAGGCTGCGTTAAAGAAGGAAAATGACAGACTCAGCCAGGAGCGTCTCGTGCATCTGCAGCAGGAGCTGGCAGAGATGCGAGATACATTTGCCGGAAAGAAAGCACAGTGGGATAATGAGAAGACATCGGTAGAACGTCTTCAGAAGATCCGTGAGGAGATCGAGCAGGTCAATCAGGAGATCCAAAAGGCGCAGCGTTCTTATGATCTGGAGAAAGCAGCAGAGCTTCAGTACGGAAGACTGCCGCAGCTGACCAGGCAGCTTCAGGAAGAAGAGGAACGTGTTAAAGGAAAATCGATGACACTTGTGCATGAAAGTGTCACAGAGGACGAGATCGCAAGGATCATCTCCCGCTGGACGGGAATCCCGGTAGCGAAATTAAATGAAAGCGAGAGAAGCAAGACACTTCATCTGGATGAAGAACTCCATAAGAGAGTGATCGGTCAGGATGAAGGTGTGACGAAGGTGACAGAGGCGATCATCCGGTCCAAAGCAGGCATCAAAGATCCGACCAAACCGATTGGTTCCTTCTTGTTCCTCGGACCGACTGGTGTAGGTAAGACCGAGCTTGCAAAGGCGCTTGCCCAGAGTCTGTTTGATGATGAGAGCAATATGGTCCGGATCGACATGAGTGAATATATGGAGAAATACTCCGTGTCACGTCTGATCGGAGCGCCTCCGGGATATGTCGGATATGATGAGGGAGGACAGCTGACAGAGGCGGTGAGAAGAAAACCATATTCGGTCGTACTGTTTGACGAGATTGAGAAAGCACACCCGGATGTATTCAATGTCCTGCTTCAGGTGTTAGATGATGGGCGGATCACGGATTCTCAGGGACGGACAGTGGATTTTAAAAATACGATTCTGATCATGACATCAAACATCGGTTCCACATATCTGTTAGATGGAATTGACGAAGATGGAGAGATCAAAGAGGAGAGCGAGGCTCTTGTCATGAATGATCTGCGGGCACATTTCCGGCCGGAATTTTTAAATCGTCTGGATGAGACAATCATGTTTAAGCCACTGACAAAGAAAGATATTTATCAGATCGTTGAGCTGTTGATCAAAGACCTGAACAACCGGCTTCAGGATTCCGAAGTGAAGATCGAACTGACAGAGGCGGCCAAACAATTTGTAGTAGACGGCGGATATGAACCGATGTATGGTGCAAGACCACTGAAGCGTTTTTTACAGAAAAATGTAGAGACACGGGCGGCAAAACTGATTCTTTCCGGGGAGATCGGGGCAGAAGATACCATTCTGATCGATGTGGAAGATGGAATGCTGAAAGCAAGAGTGAAGGCGTGGGTGAGATCCTGACAACACATAGAGCAGACTGCTGACAGAATATAGGATGCTTATGATTGACGAAAGAGAACATTTGTGTAATGATAGAATCAGCACAGATGTTCTCTTTTGCTATATGAACGAGAATGTAAAGGGTGTGGAAGAGGAAGGTGAGAAGGATGTCCGAAATAATCTTTCATATTGATGTGAATTCCGCTTATTTAAGCTGGACAGCGGTGGAAGAATTGAAACATGGCGCACAGATTGATCTGCGCGAGATCCCATCGATCATAGGAGGAAATCAGGAGTCCAGACACGGGGTTGTTCTGGCAAAGTCGATTCCTGCGAAGCGTTATGGGATAAAGACGGGAGAACCAGTGGCAAATGCACTCCGGAAGTGCCAGACACTTCTGATCAAGCCGCCGGATCACCAGATGTACAGAGCATACAGTCAGAAACTGATGGAATTTCTGAAGGGATATACGCCTGAGATCGAGCAGGTCAGTGTGGATGAATGTTATATGGATTTTACCGGGATCGCACATCGTTTTCCAGGTCCAGCCGAGGCGGCAGAGGAGATAAAAGGCGAGATCCGCAAGCGGTTTGGGTTTACGGTAAATATCGGGATTTCCTCCAATAAGCTTCTTGCAAAGATGGCATCTGATTTTGAGAAACCGGATAAGATTCATACACTGTTTCCCGAGGAGGTGGAAAAGAAGATGTGGCCGCTTCCGGTGTCAGAACTTTATATGGCGGGAAGAGCAAGCGTCCGGGTGCTGGAAAAGCTTGAGATCCGGACAATCGGTGATCTTGCAGGGATGGATCCGCAACTTTTGGAACTGCATCTGAAGAGCCATGGGAGGACACTTTGGGAATTTGCAAATGGGATCACACACTCAAAAGTGGCAAAAGAGCAGGCGCAGGCGAAAGGAATCGGGAATTCGACGACGCTTTCCCGGGATGTCACAAGTGAAACAGAAGCACAGAAAGTGCTTTTGATGCTGGCAGAGAGTGTAGGTGCGCGGCTCAGAAAGGCAAAGCAGCAGGCGGGGATGATCAATGTTGAGATCAAATATGCAACCTTTCAAAGCGTCTCCCACCAGAGGCAGCTTTCGTTTCCGACCAGCTCAGATCGTGTGCTGTATGAAAATGCATGCAGTCTTTTTCGGGAATTGTGGGATCAGAGACCGATCAGACTGCTTGGAATCCGCACATCCAAACTGTCAGATGAGCGGGGACCGCGGCAGATGAATCTGTTTGACTATCAGGCCGGGCAGGAGATGCAGCGGCAGAAGAAGGAGGCCCGGGAGAAAAAGCGTGAAAAACTTGAGCAGGCAGTAGATGAGATCCGAAAGAAATATGGGGAACATGCAGTTATGAGAGGAGCGCTGCCTTCTCCTGAAAAGAAATCATAAAGACAGAAAATTTGCAGACTGTTTTTATTGGTTCTCTGTAAATTTCTTTACTTCATTGCCGAGCTGTTCTTCAAAATGATCACTGAACGGGTCATTTCCAAAAGGAACTGTCCGGGAGTAGGCGTTAGATCTTTTGCGGCGGGCTGCACGCATGGCATCTCTGTAATCTTCCTCTTCATAATCCGCCTCATAATTGTTTTCGACCGGATAGTCCTCCTCATAGTAGTCATCATAGTAGTCATCATCATAATGGTCATAGCTTCTGCGGGAAGATCTGCGAGGTTCCGGATCATATCTTCGCACGCTGTTTGCCGGAGCGGAACGACATTCATAGGAACTGTAAGATCTGCGGGGAGTCTGTCTGCGCCTTGCTGCTTTTCGCTCCAGACGATGTCTTCTCCGCTCCAGTATCCGCGCCGGAGCAAGGAAGAGAAAGCAGACGATACGCACAGTCAGGATTCCGAAAAATACGCCGACACTGTCAATTCCGACATCGACGACAGAAGGGCCGCGCCCATCGACAAAGGACTGGTGGTATTCATCGCCGGCTGCAAATCCGATACAGATCATCCCTGCGACAAGCATCAGCGGAAATCCGCGCAGTCCGTACACATAAAATGGCAGAGAGACAGCCACTGCGAGAATGAAATATTCACTCATATGCGCAAGTTTGCGGACCGGATATTCGATCCTTGCGGCAACCTCAGGAATTTCCCAGTCCTGAAGCCCTTTATCTAAGACCTGGTTTCCAATCTCTACGAGTTTTACACTTACTTCATAGCTCAGATTTCCGGATTCCTCCCCAGTCTGTCCGGAAAAAGAGTAGATCATATACATCATTGCCAGTGCAGGCAGAAAAGATAATGGTTTCAACACAAACGTAATCAGTTCTTTCATATATTTATACCCCCTTTTTTATTATTACGCAACTATATCATTTTTTCGGATATTTGTAAAGGAGGACAAAAAAATCGGAAATGAAATCTTTCTAAAATAGAGGAAGACCGTTTTACAAGTATATCCGAGTGTGTTATTCTATAACTGTTATCGGTACTGAAAAAACAGTATGTAGAAAATCAGGAGGAAAACCGCATGAAATTAACAGCATTGTTAGAACGTTTACAATATGAAGTTGTGCAGGGAACGAAAGAGATAGAAATTACGGAACTGACAAATGATTCCAGAAAGGTGACGAAAGGAAGTGTCTTTGTCTGCATCAGCGGAGCTGTCTCAGATGGACATCAGTATATCAGAGATGTGGCAGAAAAAGGTGCAGCGGCAGTTATTGTCGAGAAAGAGGTAGAAGCGCCGGAGCATATGACAGTCATCCGGGTGGAAGATACAAGATATGCACTGGCACTTGCATCGGCGGCATATTTCGGGTATCCGGCAGAGCAGCTGAAAGTGATCGGAATTACTGGCACTAAGGGAAAGACAACGACGACCTACATGGTGAAGTCGATTCTGGAAGGCGTCGGACATAAGGTGGGGCTGATCGGAACGATCGAGGCGATCATCGGGGACGAGGTGATCCCGGCAGTCAATACAACGCCGGAATCTTTTACGATCCATCAGTATTTCCGGAAAATGGTCGATGCAGGATGTGATGCAGTCGTGATGGAAGTATCTTCGCAGGGACTGATGCTGCACCGCACTGCAGGAATCCCGTTTGAGATCGGAATTTTTACAAACCTTGGGGAAGATCATATCGGACCAAATGAGCATAAAGATTTTGAAGATTACAAAAGATGTAAGGGGATGCTTTTTAAACAGTGCAGAATCGGAATCGCTAATGTGGATGATCCATATTTTGAAGATGTCTTTCGGGGGGCAGCCTGCGAAGTGGAAACATTTGGATTTTCAGAGAAGGCAGATCTCCGGGCAGAACATGCAGAACTGGTCGGGAAGCCGGGATATCTCGGTGTGGCATACCATGTGGCGGGGCTGATGGATTTTGATGTGGAAATCGATATTCCGGGTACATTCAGCGTGTACAATTCTCTGACTGCGATTGCAGTCTGCAGACACTTTGACGTTCCGGCGGAGAAGATCCAGAAGGCGCTGAAGGTGGCGAAGGTGAAAGGACGTATCGAGATGGTCAAGGTTTCGGATGAGTTTACACTGATGATCGATTATGCGCACAATGCGATGAGTCTTGAAAGTCTTCTGACTACTTTAAAGGAATATCATCCAAAGCGTCTTGTATGTCTGTTTGGTTGTGGAGGAAACCGTTCCAAAACCCGCCGCTATGAGATGGGAGAAGTGTCCGGTCGTCTGGCAGATTTAACGATCATTACATCGGACAATCCAAGATTTGAAGAACCGCAGGAGATCATCAATGATATTAAGACCGGAATAGAGAAGACAGATGGAGCATATGTGGAGATTTGTGACCGGAAAGAGGCGATCCGCTATGCGATCGTCCATGGACAGCCGGGTGATGTGATCGTGCTTGCAGGAAAAGGACATGAAGATTATCAGGAGATCAAAGGCGTGAAGTATGCCATGGATGAGCGTGATCTGATCGCCGATATCCTTGCGGAAGAAAGAGGGCAGGAGCAATAGATGTACGCAGATATCATTGTAGATATTACCCATGAAAAATTAGATAAGATATTTCAATACCGGATTCCGGAGGCGCTGGAAGGGATACTTAGGACGGGGATGGAAGTATGGATCCCGTTTGGGAGGGCGAACCGTGAGACGAAGGGATATGTGATCGGATTTTCGGAAGAATGCAATTACAATCCGGGGAAAATCAAGGAAATTTCTCGGATCAGCCAGAACCATGTCGCGATCGAAGCGAAGCTGGTAGCCCTTGCTGCGTGGATGAAGGAGCATTATGGTGGAACAATGATACAGGCGTTAAAAACAGTGCTGCCGATCAAACAGCAGGAGAAACAGAAGGAAAAAAGGACGTTGCGGCTCCTTCTTGACAGACAGGCGGCAGAAGCAAGACTGGAAGCCTTGCTTTCAAAAAATCAGACAGCCCGCGCAAGGCTGCTTGCGGCGCTTTTGGATACTCCGGTACTTTCATATGAAACTGCGGTGCGGGAACTGAAAGCGACGGCATCGGTGATCCGTGCGATGGAAGCGCAGGGAATCCTGCAAACGGAGATGGAGCTTGTGTACCGGAATCCAGTGGCAGCACAGAAAAAGGAAGTACAGAAATTTTCTTATACAGAAGCGCAGCAGGAAGCAATCCGCACCTTCTGTGGGGAATATCAGAAGGGGGTGCGCGGCACATACCTCGTGTACGGCGTGACGGGAAGCGGAAAGACAGAAGTCTATATGGAGATGATCGAGCATGTAGTTTCAGAAGGAAAGCAGGCGATCGTTCTGATCCCGGAGATTGCGCTGACTTATCAGACTGTGATGCGGTTTTATCAGAGATTCGGTGACCGGGTCTCCGTCATGAACTCAAAATTGTCCAGGGGAGAGCGGTATGACCAGATGCTCCGTGCCAGGCGGGGGGAGATCGATGTGATGATCGGTCCGCGCTCAGCGTTGTTTACCCCGTTTGAATCGTTGGGACTGATCGTCATTGACGAGGAGCACGAGGGAACTTACAAAAGCGAACAGACACCGCGCTATCACGCAAGAGAGACGGCGATCGCCCGTGCAAATATGGAGGGGGCAAGTGTCGTGCTTGGCTCTGCGACCCCGTCGATGGAAGCGTTTTACAAAGCGGTGACCGGAGAATTTCGTATGCTTCGTCTGCCGGCGCGTGCAAAGCAGAGAGAATTGGCGCGGGTGACGGTGGCAGACATGAGGAAAGAACTGGAAAAGGGAAATCGCTCTATTTTCAGCGATGAACTTCGCAGTCTGATGGAAGACCGGTTAAAAAAACAAGAACAGATCATGCTCTTTTTAAACAGGAGGGGCTATGCGGGATTTATTTCGTGTCGCTCCTGCGGGCATGTTGTGAAATGCCCGCACTGTGATGTCTCCCTCTCCTCACACAGAAATGGAAAACTGGTGTGTCATTACTGCGGATATGAGCGGCCGATGGTGACCGTGTGCCCGGAGTGTGGTTCTGCACATATCGGAGGCTTTCGTGCAGGAACACAGCAGATCGAGGAATTGCTGATGCGGGAATTTCCGCAGGCAAGGACGCTTCGGATGGATATGGATACGACCAGACAGAAAGACGGGCATGAGAAGATTCTTGCAGCATTTGCAAATGGAGAGGCTGATATCCTTGTGGGAACACAGATGATCGTAAAAGGCCATGACTTCGGAAATGTGACACTGGTTGGAGTACTTGCAGCAGATTTATCACTCTATGCCGATGATTACCGGGCGGGTGAGCGGACGTTTCAGCTTCTAACGCAGGCGGCAGGCCGCGCAGGAAGAGGAGAGAAGGCAGGAGAAGTCGTGATCCAGACATACAGCCCGGAACATTACAGTATTGTGGCGGCTGCAAAGCAGGATTATGAGCAGTTCTTTCAGGAAGAAATGACTTACCGTACCCTGATGGGCTATCCTCCGGCAAGTCAGCTTCTTGCAGTTTTGGTTTCCTGCAAAGAGGAAAGCCTTCTTGAGACGGCATGTCACTATCTAAAGAATTATGCAGAGACCTGTCAGAAGAGACTGGGGCAGAAAGGAATGGATGTCTGGGTGATCGGACCGGCAAGTCCTTATGTCGGAAAAGTGCGGGATATTTACCGCAGAGTGATCTATCTGAAAGCAGAGAGAGAAGAGACGCTTGTATTTCTGAAAGATCAGCTGGAAAGATATATTGAGATCAATACCGGATTCCAGCAGATCTGGGTACAGTTTGACTTTAATCCGATGGGCGTCTTTTAAATAAATAAAAGATATTTTAGAAACAGAAGTATGTGGGATCAGACGGTGGATCCCGGGGAATGAAAGAGAAAGCGATAAGAATTACAGTTGATTTTACGATAAGAAAGAGAACAGGAAAGGAGCGTATGGATACATTTGGCTGTAGATTGTCCATACAAAAATGAAAATGGCAATTAGAAAAATCCGTGAAATGGGAGATGACGTATTGACAAAAGTCTGCAAGGAAGTGGAAAAAATGACACCTCGCACAAGAGTGCTGATCGATGATATGTTCGATACGATGTATGATGCGATGGGAGTCGGACTTGCAGCGCCGCAGGTTGGCGTATTAAAAAGAATTGTGACGATCGATGTGGGAGAAGGACCGATCCTTTTGATCAATCCGGAGATCCTTGAGACATCCGGAGAACAGACCGGGGAAGAGG
>JAPFCT010000082.1 GCA_026169575.1 Faecalimonas sp. | reverse complement strand
GCGCTGGGGGATATGCTATATTAGGAGATAGCGACGGCAGAAGGGAAACTTATCGGAAACAGCGTGTAAAAATAAGGCGCCTGGATGCTGGATATTTCAAAATTTACAGAAAAAACAGGTAAGTATGACTGGAGAGGAGAAGGCAATGGAGTTAAATTTAGGACAACAGCGGGAGCGTGCAGAGCGCTTTGTCATTGCGGCGGGACACCGGTGCAGTGAGGATGGGATTCTGGTAGAATGGGATCTGAAAGAGAAGCAGGCAGATCCAGCAAAAAAAGAGACGATCACGGCAGAGTATGACGGGATCCGTCTGAAACTTGGCGGAACCGAGCAGGTACATTTTTACCGTGCACTGCATCTCTTTTTTGTGGAAATGAGGAAGTATGGAGACCGACCATTTAAAAAAGAAGAGGAGATCTCCTTTTCTGAGACTGGAATTATGCTGGACTGTTCCAGAAATGGTGTGATGACAGTAGCGATGGCGGAAGAATTCATCGATCTCTGTGCGGCGTGTGGGTTAAATCAGATTTACCTCTACATGGAAGATGTCTATGAAATGCCGGAGGATCCATACTTTGGTGCATATCGGGGAAAATACAGCTATGAGGAATTAAAGCATCTGGACGGATATGGCAGAAGTGCCGGAGTAGAGCTGATCCCATGTATACAGACGCTCGCCCATCTGAGGACTTATCTGAAATGGCCGCAGGCAAGAGGACTTCGGGATACTTCAGACATTCTTCTTGTAGGTGGAGAAGAGACAGAGGCATTTGTGCGTGCGATGATCCGAAATGCATCCCGGCCATTTTCCACAGATAAGATCCATGTCGGGATGGATGAGGCGGAAATGCTTGGTCTTGGGCGGTATCTGCGGGATCATGGGTATCAGGAACGGTACGGGATCATGGCGAAGCATCTGAAAATGGTACTTCAGATCTGTGAGGAGGAACATTTGAAAGCGATGATGTGGAGCGATATGTTCTTCCGGCTGATGTCTCCGACCGGGGGATATTATGACATCCCAAAGGACGCAGAGTTTACGCAGGCAGACCAGTTCCCGGAAGATCTGGAACTGGTGTACTGGGACTACTATCACCATAAGGAAGAGGCATATGAGAAAAATATCGATTT
>JAPFCT010000431.1 GCA_026169575.1 Faecalimonas sp. | reverse complement strand
TTGTTACATGAACCGAGTATTTTGATAGTAGATGAGCCTACAACAGGACTTGATCCAGAAGAACGTATCCGTATTCGTAACTTATTGGTGGATTTTGCGGCAGATAAAATAGTTTTATTTTCTACTCATGTAACGGAAGATTTAGCAGCTACTTGTGAACACCTTTGCATTATGAGAAAAGGGGAGATTGTTTATAATGGAACGATTGCTGAGCTAATTGAAAATGCCCAAAACCATGTATTTTCTTGTACGCTTAACAATGAACGAGAATTTGGACTATTTCAACAAAAATATAAAGTGGCATCAAAAATCTATAAAGCAAAGGAAATTGAAGTACGTTTTGTAAGTAATAATATGCCAGGAATCTTATGTGAGTTATGTGAGCCGACTCTGGAGGATGCCTATATTTATAGTCTATATGTAAAAGATGATAAAAAAATTTATTAGTCTGGTATGAGGAGAGATGAAATGCGAAAAGTGCTTGTAGTAGATGATGACAAAGGCTTTCGTGATATTGTACGTATTGCTGCAGGAAGGAAAGGTTGGGAGGCAGTTACATATCCACAGTGGAATAGTGCAATAGGTGGTCTTGAAAAAAAGGAATTTACGCTGATAGTTTGCGATTATGAATTGCAGAATGATACAGCATTAGACCTGTTGAAATACATGAAATCTAAAAATCTGTCTATACCAGTTATTGTAGTCAGTGCAAGTGAAGACGAAAAATATAGAGAAAATGCTTTGAGAGCAGGCGCAAAAGAATTTTATGATAAATTAGATCTAAAATTACAGGTCATATATGAGTGGTTGGAGTACTATTAAAAAATATCGAGGTGGCGTAGATGGGAAAATAATTATTCTTTCGATTCCTGAGTCCAATGAACAGGTTTTAGATAAAATATTGTCAGCAATAGAATCAGATATTTCTATGGAAGAACATTATATTTTGCCAGATAAAGTCATGGCATGTGATTTGGAAATTTATCTGAAGGAACAGAGAGTGTATCAAGATAATAAATACATTCCTCTCAGTCACTATGAATACTTTACATTATTATTCCTTACAAAGCATCTGAACTGGGTATGTTCCAAAGAGCAGATCTATCGTGCAGTCTGGAAAGAGGAGCCGATAAATTGTGGTAATTCTGTTATGTGCTGTATCAGTCAGCTAAGACGAAAGTTAGGGAAAAACCCAAAAGGACAATCTTATATTGAGACTGTTCGAGGCATGGGATATTGTTTGCGGACGTAAAAAGAGCCACCCCGTTGAGGTGGCTCGAAGTCTTTCGTTAGATGTATGGATTTTCAAACTGGTGAATCCAGATTTCATGGTCTTCCGTCAGTAGTTTTAGCTGCTGGTAAGAGTCAGCCGGATATCCAAGGTCGTGAAAACGCTGAAGAAGGGATTCTTCTGATGAGAAACATTCTTCTATTTCTACACGTTGTCCAAGTGATTCTCCGGAAGGCGTAATGTAAGATTCATTGCAATAGGTCACACAATATTCATCTGGGAAAAAATCACCCGTAAGATCGGTATTATAATAGATTCCACAGCCAGGTTCGATACTTTTCAGTACAAAATGAATCTGGTATGTTTCTGCAATTATTTGATATGCATCATAAAGAGGTGTCCATGCAGTTGACAGTGCAATGAAAACGCTATGTTCATTTTTGTCCATGTCTATAATATTTCCCCGTAAGTATATATTCTTAGTGGGAATTTCTTTAAAAGCAAACCAGTTTCCCAGCCAGCCGTTAGACAAAGGAGTGTTGAAAGAAATAGCTTTGTTTAAATCGTCCCATAAGGCATTCAAGCCGTTTGGATTGTCCGTAGAGTAAAAGTAAACATCATCACAGCAGATATTTGCCATCACTACACCTCCCAGATCATTTCTTCTATCCGGTCAATTACGCAGTCCAATGTATCATTATAAGCAACATTGCAGTCTTGTATTTTCTGATAAATGGTATATGCAGTATTTAAGAGTTCCCTGTCTTCCGACAGTGTTTCATAGGGCAGATTGCAGCGTCCAATACCGCTATGCAGTCGGTCTGAACAGCGATTGATAAAGTCTGCTTCCCAATAAGACCGGTGTTGATATTCATAAATGCGATCCTTGCGTTTTTGTATCATATTCTGAAGGAATATGTAGGGAAGGTATTGGTTTAGATTCATTTTGTAACATCTCCTTTTCTGATTGTTGAGGACTGCCGTTATCTGGTTTTATAAACAAAAGGAATTTTCCTTGCAGATCCAGTTTGTGGTCAACCCATTGGTCATTTTCATAAACTTTTCGGGTAATGGTGTTATAGATGATCGGAGTATCTTCGATATGTTCCATATCTACCACCAGACAATCCTTACGCGCAATATAGGGATAAAGTGCATCTTCAATGCATTCCCGGAGTTTGAGTGCCTGCCGATGAAGAAGTTCCACATCATACGATTTTGACAATGAATGGTTCATTTCTTTCAGCATTCCAGAAGTATTGATGATTTCCTGTATAACTGAGTACTGTTCTTCCGTGTCGTCATCTGGATTCATCAGAAGTTTTGAGAAAACTATTTCTTTGACAAATGCAGTAGCGGTCTCGTTGATCTGTCTGATCAGAGCCTCGTAAGGCACTTTGTATTGTGTCTTTAGAATATGAAGAGGCACCTGTTCACGGTTTTTCTTTAATGTAGAGAGCAGCTTGCAAAGGCTGCTCCCCAATTCATATACATGACTCAAGCACACATCACTTCCGAAACCGGTTCAGAGATATAGCTTAAATGGTAAATGGTGTTTTGTGTTTCAAATACCACACCATCTGCAGATACTTCCTGAATGGTGATAACTCTGGAGGTTATTATAGAACACGATCCAATTCTGTTAATAACAGCACGTTCTCCAACCCGGAGCGGGAAACAGATCTGTCCGGTGAGTAATATTTCTTTTTTACAAGTAGTAGTTATTTTATGATTCATCATGGTATTTACACTCCTTTCACTGATTGATGTAACGTGTAATGGCGGCTGCGGTCATTTTGGCACAGCCAAGTTCCATTTCACTAAATTCATGGTTATTGATCGAACAAAGAAGTAATCCAAGAGCCGATCCATATCTGGTTTCACCCGGAATGGGAAAAAAAGCAGATATCGGATACCTGCCGGAAGGAATTGGATAAACGCCATCCTGTAGAGAAAATAACTGCATGGTTTCCCTTTGGACAAGTTGCTGGATTGTTTCTGTTACCGGCATGTTTAGAGCGGCATGGTAATTTTTTACTGCCAGTATTTTGGTTTCACTACAAAGAAGGACACGACTGGGAACATTTGCATGGAGGATATCCAAAAACTCTTTTAGACTTGCATCCAAAGGAGTGTAGGCAGTCTGTTTGCGGAGCAGGATATTTTTTCCATCTGCTTCCAAGGCAATTAAATCTCCTTCCTCCAATTTCAGGGATTTTCGTACCTGAATGGGAATGACGATTCGCCCCTGTCGGTCCATGTTCAGTAAGGTTGCATATTCCATAAAGTTCTCCTTTCTTTTACAAAAGAGCAGCCGTTGAAGACTGCCCTTTCAGATGTTTTATTACGCAACATAAAAATTCGGCGTTGCGTATTGTCCTTGATCATATTGTGTAGTGGCTGCCTGCTGTGTCTGTCTTTGCTGGTTCAGCATTTGTTTGCCGTTTCCGATTAAGGTTGGTGCGTAGGCGGCTTCCCAGTTGGTGATATAGGAATCTACCCGTTTTAAGAGCATGTAAAGATCCATATCTGTCAACTGGATGAAAGCAGTTTTTTCTGAAACAAAGCTTTTTGCCTGCATGTAGGAACCGCCGTTTCGATTCTGCTTTTTTATTCCTTTTCCATTGATAATCTGAATGCGCCATGGGCTGTTCTGTACTTCCTGCTTGCTATTATATACATGCCTGGAAATAAAGAACTGTTGTGCTGTAGAGTATCCTTGTGCATCTGGATTTCCAAAGATTTTGCTCTGACTCCATTCAAATTCCGGAAAACCTGCAGTAATTCTGGTTAGTAGAAATTGAATTTGTTCCGGTGCGAGATGGAATCGGGTAATGATATTCCGGTCACCCGTGCCGCCGGAATAATCCTGGATAGAAATTCCGATGAGAGAGTGGGCTTTGTGTCCATTTTCAGCATATTCACCTTTGGCATGTAGCTGCGCAAAACAGTAATAGGAAGCACAAAGCAGTCGGTCATAAAATGCAATCAGCTTTTTATCTGTTTGGATTTTGCAAATCTGGTCAGTCACACGGTTCTGGTATGTTTCATTCATTTTTAGTTGTCCCTTCTTTCTACTTGAGATATTGTTTCACGAGCTGCGTCATGTTCTTTGGCAGATCCTCTAATTTGGTGATGTCTAAGAATCCATCCTTATAAATCCGTCGGATATTTTCTTTATCATCTCCAATAGCTGCCGCAAACGTGATTACTCCGCGCTTTTGAAATTCTTTCTTAATTCCGCGAAGATCAGCTTCTGCCGCTGTACCGGAGTATCCGCCAGCAGCCGGTTGACCGTCAGAAATGATGATCAACAGCTTTCTTGTTTCCGGACGTTTGGCTAAATGCTCTGCCACAAAGCGAAGAGCAGCACCATCTCGGTTTCCTCCTCTTGCCGACATATCCATCAGTCGGTAACGATCGGACGCATCCAGGGAATCAAATTCAGCATAAGAATAAAGATCTACATCATCATGACCAGTGGAATGCCCATAAATTGTAATTGGAATTCCAAGGCTGATGCAGAAATCGTATAAAACGATTGCAGTTTTTCTCGCATGGGTAATCCGGTCACCCCAATCCATAGAACCGCTTTCATCTACCAGTAATCCAACTGCTAGTCGCTGTTCATCATTTGGTAGGCGTGTACGGGTAAAGATGGTTCCGTCTTCCCGGTGCAGGACGCGCATATCCAGACGTTTTCCAAACATCAGATTCTTCTGTTTTCCGCCTTCTGCTTCATCCTTCAGCAGTGGCAAAATGGAATTTTGCAGACGTTTGGATGCCCGTAAAAGAGGTGCGGCAATCTGACTATATTCCCGAATCAGGAAATCGGAAACGGTATTCATCCGGTGGATCGTAACGTGGATACCTGCATGTGCGTTTCCATAGTTGATTTCATCTGCAGTTTTCTGGAGTTCTTCAGTTAGTTCCTGTTCATATGTTTCTTCCGCAATCTCTGTTGCAACATCTGTTAAGATACGGGCAAGATCAGCTGCAGCATGTTCGTAGCCGGAACCAGAATACTGATTTTCAAAGGTAATCCCCGGATTATTGCCATCCATAATACTTGTTGTTTTGGCAAGTTCGATCCTTCCACCTTCTTCCTGAAACACCTTCTTAGCAGCTTCCATTAACTCTTGTCTGCCTTTTGGGGAAAGATCTGCACCTGGCGCAGATCCATTGGAAGATCCGCCAAGATTTTTGGGGATGCCTCCGTTTTTTCCGACAGGGAGTGGGCTTGCACCGGTTAATTCATTTCCAAGTATCTTTTCTAAGTCATTCGCAGCACATTCTTCATCCTGCTTTTCCAATTCTTCCCGCATTTTATCCACCAAGGGTTCAATGTATTTCCAACAGATGACTGCCAAATGGTTACTGGCTGTCATACGGGCTTTCCCTTCTGGTGCATTTAAAGCTTCATCAATGTACTCGGTGCAGTCCATCAGAGTGTCCATATATTCGCCGGAGTAGTCGGTACGGTTGTTGATGTTGCCGGTTCGGCAGTAGGATAACAGAAGATTACTCATAATAGAAAAGGGTTGGTATCCCTGAGCAATCTGATCGTGGATGTCCGGAATCAGTTCAGTCATGCGGAAATGATTCATCTGGATTCCCTGCTTGAACGTACCGGGACAGTCTTCGCACATACGAGCTTCTATATAGATGTCTTCTAGAATATTGTTAATTTGTGCGGCGCAGCGCGAGAGTGTTAGGCATACAGCCCTATCTTTTTCTTCCATAGCTTCGGTAATAACATCCAGGTTTTTCTGATATTCCGGATCGTTTATTTCCGGTGGTTCCGGATAAAAAATCCCTTGTTCCAGTTTTGTAAGATAGAGGTTAAGGGAGGTAAAATCAGAATATCGAAGATGTGCGGTCTCATGTCCGGTAAATCCGCTGATGCTCAATGCCCGCAAAAAACGGGAGGGAAAACTTTGTGTAATATGGTTTCCGGCATTGCAGTGGATTTTATAGTTATCGGTATAAGCAACCCCAGCATCTTCTGATGTATCCCAGTTTGTAATAACCTGTAACCCATAGCGAGAACGGCCAGTAGCCGCTTTCGCCAGGGAAGTCTGGTGCTTTTGGAATGCTGCAGAGAGGAATAGTTCCTCATCAGAGATCTGCAGTTTCGTATCCTGAATCATTCGTTTTAAAGTTTTTTGGTTACTGTTCAATGTATTCACCTTTCCTTCTTTCGCATATTTGTGGTCAAAAGCTCCTCTACGGTACAGCCGTAATAATTCGCAAGGCGAAGGACTGCGTATGCCATGGGGGTAGCTTTACCATTTTCATAATTCATAACAGTTTTGGTTGGAAGCTGAAGATACCTTGCCAGTGCTTTTTGCGATAGTCTGTTTTTCCGGGATTTCCGAAGAAAGACCAGATTTTGCGCCAGCGTAAGGCGAAGCTCCTCTTCCGGATAATTTTGTTTCATCATAACACCACCTATGCTGCAATTACGGTTTCCAGACAACTGCCTTCAATCTCCAGACGACTTTCTGCATCTGCCGTTACGGAGGAGAGAATGGTATAATGTGCTGCTTCCATCAGATCACCGCATACCATAAAAGACTGCACCCATGCAATCAGTTCACGGATTCCACAACAACCATCGGTAATCAGATTGTCCTGACAATACTGAGAGATGGAGCGTACAATCTGTGCCATGGTCCGAACAGATTTTTTATCTGAGCAGCCGGTAATGGCAAGCACACGTTCAATCATCGTGTCTTCATCCGGCTCATCCATATCAATGACCAAATTCATTCGTGAAATAACAGACTGGTTCATGGGACGACAGCCCGCGTATTCATTATTGGTTGTAACCACAATAACTGTATCCGAATGGCGTCTGATGACTTCTCCATTTGGAAGAAATACGCTGTTGCAGCGATCCAAAAGAGAATTTAAGCCAACTAAAACACCAGGATTTGCAATGACGGTAGGTTCCTGAATTTCTACCAGATATCCGTTACGGATTGCTTCCACCAGAGGAGTATCTACATAGCGGAATCGCTGGCTTTTGGATGTTTCGGCATATTTTTGGTGCATTTCTTCAAAAATGTGATCCACCAATGTCTGATAGACGGTATCTTCCGATACTGTTTCATCATAGGTTCCGGTCAGCTTTTCATAAGCAGTAGATGGATCCAGCATGATGTCCTGGAACGAAGGAAGTTCCGTTTGAAGGGAAGCCATTTTTCCGTCTACGTCTGGGAGAATCTGACCAAGGAGGTCAAAAATCTCCGTGTTTGCAGAGCAGGTAATACAGCGATATGGAAGATGCATACCGGCTGCGATTGCTTTGGCACCCTCGGTTTTCCCGGTTCCGGCTGGTCCCCGGAGGAGAAAATTACGCATTGGCTGATTGGTACTTGTGGTTAATTTGGCATGTTCGCAGATTCTTTGGATTTCTTTTGGTATGATGTACCAGTCTTCAAGAATGGGAACAGTTAATTCTTCCTGGGGAGTAAGTGTCCGGGATTCGGACAGAATGTATTTGCTCACAAAATCAGATTGTGGGATAGTAGTATGGC
>JAPFCT010000416.1 GCA_026169575.1 Faecalimonas sp. | reverse complement strand
TCAATAACAAGTAATACACTGTAGATAACAGGTGTAGGAACTTAATTAGTTTCAATAACAGAACCCCTTATGCAATGAAAGCGTAAGGGGTTTTTGACATTGGTGTACATCTGAAAAATAGTCTCTTTTTTACGTTGTGTCTATCCGCTATTTCCGGTAAAACAATCTCCGTTCTTCTCTGTCAGAGTGGGTGTCTTCATGATAGCTTTCCAGGGGAGAGGAGATTTTTTTGGAAATACTTTGCGTTTCTTCAGATGGTTCTGAGCAGTCGCAAGGCTGCTGGCTGACATCCCCGCACTGAACGAGAGCGTCTCCGGTTTCGATGACTGCACCAAAGGAGATCGGGATTTCGATGCACAGATTTTGTGTCACAGTAAACGTGCAGGACGTTCTGCCGCCGGAGCATCTTCCGTTCGGAGTCACAGTCGGCTGGCCGCAGCAGGTGGCTTTGGCAGTTCCCGGAGCTGCAAATGGTGTCACAGAGACCGGAACACAGACTGTTTCTTTTTGGTAGAAGGTAGAAGAGCAGGAGGAAGCGGCGCTGCAGGCAGGCCCGCAGATTGTAAGACCAGTCGCAGTCGTATTTCCGCCATAGAGGCAGAGATTTACCGGACCGATTGCAGATGGCTCAGTCATCGTGATACATACACGCATCTGTCCTTCTGTCTTATCCAGTGGAAAATCAAATTTTAATCCGGTGCATCCGGTAGGGTTATCAGGATGTTCGGCAGTCTTAATCTCTACATTTTCTCCCCATATGACAGTCTGTTCTTCACCGTGAAGGATGACGGACAGATCGAAAATATCTTCTCGTGTGAGATTCTCACAGATCCCAAGCAGAAAATGACTCAGATTGGCATAGGCCGGAGCATCCTGCCCGACACCCTGGATGTCATAACAGAATGTTTGCCGTTGCCCTTCTTCCGGATATAAGATAGATCCTTCCAGATTCAGTGTGAAGAGGAATGGAAGGATCCGGTCTCCGGGAATCTGGGAAAAATCTGCCTGAGTTGTACAAATGTCACTTTTCATAGTTACACTTCCTTGAATTTTTTATATTTGATATATTATATCGAAAAATCAGAAAGAAGTTCCGTCTTCCCAGATCCCAAGCTTGTCTAAAATAGAAAGTGTGATTGCAGAGGCAGTGCTTCCGGAGGCATTTTGATCTGCCTGCAGATTGGTGGCAAAAATCCAGGTGTTCCCGGGGCTTTCCACATAACCGATGAACCAGCCGTTCACATTCTGGCCATTTACATTTCCGGTACCGGTTTTTCCGTAGAGGGTCCGGTCTCCTTGTGCTGTAAGACGCAGGGCATCCTTGACAGCAGCAATATTCTGCTCATCAAAAGAAAAGGTGTTCCGGTAAAAATCGGTCAGCAGGGATACCTGTTCCCAAGCTGAGATCTTTAAGCAAGATTCCATCCAGTAGGAGTCAGAGGCGTCGATCCTTTCGTTTCCATAGTGGATCTGCTCTAAGTAAGTGCGGGTTACATCCGCGGTAAGTTCTCGGTCGATCGCCTGAAAATACCAGTTGACAGAGGCGGACATCGCCGAGGAAAGGGTGTGATCTTTGTTCCAGGATGCAAAAGGATATGTATGGTGATTCCATGGAAGCTGTGAATTTTCCGGGGTAATGCCCCCTTCTTCCAGTCCAAACAGTGCGGTGTACAGTTTGTATGTGGAGTTCGGAGAAACTCTTTTGTATGCCTGCTCTTTGTTGTAGATCTGATAATGATCCTGGTTCAGGTCATACAATACAAATGTTCCGCTGGAAAGTCCTTCTACTTCTTTGAAGGAAGCGGAGAGATCTATGGAGGAAAGTTTCGCAGAAGGAATCTGTGAATCTGCGACGGTCTCGACAGCTGCCTGCATGGACAGCGCCGGGGAAGCGATGATGGTCAGCAGGATGATCAGGATGGACAAAGCACAGCCGCCGGCACGTTTCCACAC